>JAJZCP010000193.1 GCA_021846065.1 Acidobacteriota bacterium | reverse complement strand
CGAGGAGGAGGACGATGTCCATCGCGTTAACGGCGAATACGACGGCCGACGGCGGAGCGGGAGCGACGATCTGGAACACTTTGGAAGCCAGCGTTGCGACCGGAAGCCCGGCGGCGCAGATGCTGGCGGCGCTGACTGCGGGCAGCGGGACGGCGGCGGGAGCCGTTGCGAATGGCGCAGGCGCTTTGGGCGGCGCGCTGACCCCGGTTATTGCCAGTGCACAGGCGACGCTGGACAGCATTATGGCCAATCCGGCGCTGAATCTGAGCCGGGTGCTGACTTCGCCGAGCTTTGCGGCGCTGGTGAGTACGTTGAACGGCAGTGCGAACGGAACGAACGATGCAGGTTCCGGCAATAGATACTCGACTGCATACTCTACGACTATCGGCAGCGGCGGAGAAAACTCCAGTGCCGGGACGACGAGCGGCTCCGATTCCGGCGCAACGGCTACGAGCGTGGACGGCAGCTATTTTTCTCGTCTTCTGGGTGAACTGGAAAGCGTGATGCAGACGCCGACCGGAGGCAACGCGGCTGAGAGCCTGCTGGGCAGGCTGTCGAGTGTAAAGTTGGCTGTGGCCTGAGCACCGTCGCAATTGGAGCAATCGCGCAAGGGGGTGCTAGACTTCGGTTGAAACCGAGGACTACCGAGTGGCGATGCGTGCCGATGAGCCATAACCAGAAACAAATCAGACAGAAGGCGTAATTCAGCTGACGCGACGCCAAGTGATGGCGGCATTGGGCGCGGCGACAGTGATGAGCCGGGTGCCTATGGCGGGAGCGGCGACGCTGGTTGGCGAAGTGTCGGACATTTTGCGCTTGAGCAAGGCGTCGGCGCGCGATTCCGGCTAATTATGTCGGACGGAGCTATGAGAGCGCGCAGCTTGCGGATACGGATTCTTTGCCGCGGAGAATCGCGATCTAGTGGCGCTGTTTCGCCTGCTCGCGCCGCACGGCGTTCTTCGCATTGGCGGCAATTCGAGCGGACAGGCGCTGGACACCGCGCGCAGAAGAGCGAGTGACGAGCAGGAGAGGCAAGATGGAAGTGAGATTGCTGACGGCAAGCGCGGCAGCAATTTTCCTGGATCATCCGCTCGGCTGAGTGCGTGCCTTGTGGGCCTGCTCAGGCATGGCCGAAGAGGTGACGGAAAAAGTGACCGATGCGGTGGAAGACGCCTGGTTTCCGCTGCGGTGCGGGCTTCTGCGCGGAGGTTTGTGAGGTGGTCGGCGCCACCGGGGCCGCGGCGACCGGGGCGGGCAGTTTGGTTACGGCGACTGCTTCCGGGCTGGTGGCTCCGTTGTAGGTGAGCGCAGCTGTAGCCTGTGCGTGGACGACGCCGGGTAGAGTGGCGTTGGGTGGTGGCGTGGGCAGAGGAGCAAGCCCGGCAGACTGCGCGACGGGGAATGCATTGTTGCCGAGGGTGCGCGTGGGTGCAGCAGGGCAGCCACAGGATTCCGATTCATCGTCCACTACTTCCGTGACGGAGCCTTGCTGGAAGAGAACGCGTTGGTCGGGTTGGACACGGTAAGCGCCGCCGGTGAACAGACTGCTGACGGTGACGTAGGGAGGATTCTTGCCGGGGTTCTCGACGCAGGTGTCGCCGTGGTCTCCGAGGCGGACTTTGACGGCGGATTTGCCTGGGCCGCTGATCAGGATGCGAAAGTCCGGGGTGAGGATAACGTCGGAGTCGGCGCCGGTGCGGAAGTCGGTTTCCAGCGCGCCGCGGTCGAGCGAGACCATGAGGCCGGAGTGGTCGGCGGCGGCGTGGGCTGGGTCCATGGTGAGGGTGGCGCGCGTGGTGGAGCAGAGGCGCAACTGGCCGCGGCCAGGCAGGGTGAGGATGGCGGTGTGCGCACCGGCGGTGACCGAGCCGCTGGAGCCGATGGCGGCGCGGCTGCCGGAGACGGTGAGCGATCCTGCGACGGTGAGCCCGGAGTCGAGCTTGACGAACGCGATCGGCGAGGTGGGTGTAGCCGTGACGGGTGAGGCAGCCGTGGATGACGCTGGCGTCGGCGGCTGCGGGACAGCCTGCAGTGCAGCGGAGGCATGCATGCAGGCCGCGGAAAAAAGTGCGATGGATGCGATTTGGAATGGGAGAGTGAAGCGGCGTCGCATGGCTGGCGGCATATCCGGGCTACATGGCCAGGAAGTTGCGGATCATCTGGCGGCCGCCTTCAGTGAGCACGCTTTCGGGATGAAACTGGACGCCTTCGATGGGCAGCGTACGATGGCGCAGGCCCATGAGAACGGGTGCGCCGCTGGAGTCGGACGTGTGCGCGGTGGGCAGGAGTTCGTCCGGCAACGTGGCTTCATCGACGATGAGCGAGTGGTAGCGGGTGCAGGTGAGCGGGGTGGGCAGTCCGGCGAAGATGCCATGGCCGTCGTGGGTGACAGGGCTGGTTTTGCCGTGCATGAGTTCGGCTGCACGGATGACTTGGCCGCCGAAGGCGGCTCCGATGGCCTGATGACCGAGGCAGACGCCGAGAATGGGCGCTTTGCCCGCCATGCGCTGGATGAGCGGCACGAGGATGCCGGCTTCCTGCGGCGTGCAGGGGCCGGGCGAAAGCAGGATTCGTTCGGGATGGAGCGCCTCGACCTCGTCGACGGAAAGCTCGTCGTTGCGGCGAATGACCATCTCCGCGCCGAGTTCACCGAGGTACTGAACGAGGTTGTAGGTGAAGGAATCGTAGTTGTCGAGAACGAAGACCATGCTGTGTTGAGTGTAGCGCAGGGGATGGTTGCCCAGTGTTGAGATGGGGTATGCGATATCCCCGTAAGAAGCTCCAATACTTTATTCCAATGAAAAATCACGATTTATTTGACGGAGCTGAACTTGACGGATGCAAATGGACACGCTACGATCTGGGCGGAAAAGAGGAAGTTGCCCTCTGCCGTTGCAGTGCTTTTGTCAACAAGCCTTTTTGCGATGGCCAACATTCTAAGATTGGCTCCCAGGCGGCTGCGGAAGCAGCGGTCAAAGCGGGATAGGGGTAAGGATCCGGTGTCGATTCCAGGCGATTCGGTGCAATGCATGTTAAATGAACATCAGCAAATGGAGATTCAGCGCCTGTGGACGCGCAAGGTAGCGCAGGATGAAGCAGGCGTTCCTTTTTCGGAGCGCCATCGCAACCTTATGCCGGCGAGCGCGGAATTTTTGTGCGCACTGGCTTCTGGTATCGGGGCCAGAAACATACTCGAGATTGGCGGATCCAGCGGTATTTCTACCATCGCCCTAGCGGTCGCAGCCAAGGCGACCCAGGGAAGAGTCATCTCGCTTGAGATTGAACCGATTCGGCAGGCAGAATCAAAACAAACGATTGCAAGATTGGGTCTTAGCGACTTTGTCGATTTCCGCCTGGGTGATGCTGCCCAGACTTTGCCGGAGCTGAGCGATCTAGAGTTTGTTCTGATCGATTGCGAAAAGCACGACTATATCCGCTTTTTCGACATGTTGCGGATGTATCCCGGCGGCATCGTTGTAGCCGACAATGTCGTTTCTCATCAACTCGGCACTTATGTAGCGCATGTGCAATCGCGACCGGGAGCACAATCCGTAACGTTGCCAATCGGCCATGGTTTAGAGATCACTCGAGTTGCCAATTGAATCGCGCCGGTGTGGTTGCGAGGAACGTGTCATCCTGCACGCAAGAGATTTGTGCTGCTCGCAATCACATTTCGCTAGTACAAGTGTTCCAAGATTACTTTCTCACACGGCTGCATGAAGCAACATCAATACAACGTCAATGACTGACTCGATTGGCCGAATGGCAA
>JAJZCP010000192.1 GCA_021846065.1 Acidobacteriota bacterium | reverse complement strand
GGCAACGCCTCCCTGAACATCTCCAACACGCGCGAGATCGACCACCTGCAACTGCGCGCGGGCGACTCCCAGGCGGAAACGTTTCTGGTCGGTTCCCGCTATCCCATCATCACGCAGAGTTATTCCGCAGGCACGCAGACGCCCACCGCAGCCACCAGTCTGGCGGGCCTTATCTCCGGCTCGGGCGCGGCGGGTACGCAACTCTCAGGGGTCAATCCGCTGGCGACCGCGCCCACCGTCACCTACCAGGACCTTGGGCTGACAATGAAAGCGGCGGCAACGGTACGGCAGGGGAAAAACATCGGGATCAAGCTTCAAGTCAAGATCGCCTCACTGGCGGGATCTTCCATCAACGGAGATCCCATCATCAACAACCGCTCCTTTACGACGGCGATCCAGGTGCAGGATGGAGGAACGGCGATGATGGTCAGCAGTGTGAGCCAGCAGGAGGTCCGATCGCTGACCGGCATCCCAGGCTTGAGCGAACTGCCGGGATTTGCGTGGACTGCAAGCCCCAATACGCAACTGATCGTGGGCGACCTGCTGATCATGATCAGTCCCCATATAGTGAGCGCCGCACCACCGGAAGGCGTAGCCACGCGGATGCTGTACGTGTCGCCGCAAAGCTGAGGGTCTTACGCTGCAAGAATATTCAGGCTTTGTTTCCGCTGTGCGATGGGGAAATTTCATTCATGGACGGTTCGCGGCTGACAGCGCCTGCGCTCTATGGCATCTTCGCTGTTGCTGTAGAGAACAGTTTGTCATTCTGAGGTCGCCGCAGCGACCGAAGAATCTATGGCACTGATTTTTTTCGGAAATACAGAGGTCCTTCGCCACGCTCAGCGACTGTCTTGGTTTGTCAAGTGGGTTGATGGAAAAGACGGCGCGGAGCGCCTCGGAAAACGCTTTGGCGTTTTCCGCTTTCCCACAACCCCGGCTGCTGCTGATTATATTTTCAGTTTCGTTCATGCGGTTGCCGGGAGAAGCGCGGGCAGCCGCCAGTGGACGACCTGGCGGCGGACATCGCGGGCTTTGGCGTTGAGGCGCACCGGGAGTTTATGAGCGAGCGCGATACGGACGACTTTGGGCGGCTTGCCGGCGGCGGCCAGCCGTTGACGGAAGGCGATGAAGTCCGGCTCGTAGCGGCCGGCGACGCTGGCGACGATGATCTCGGCGATGGCGGTTTCCAGCGTCCGCATCTGCCGGGCCAGCAGCGCCGGCAGTTCGTCGATCGAGGCCAGCACGGCGGCATCGGCGATAGGACGGCGCTGATTGCGTTGCGCGGTGCGCACCTGGGTGAGCTGGCGCAGCCGGGTGACCAGCGCGCGCAACCGCTGTTGGGTTGGAGAAGCCAGGACGGTGGGCGCCGAACGCCTCACCTCCGCGAACCAGGCGATGACTCCGGCGTCGATCGCGTCGGTCTTCTCCGTCCGCCCCATGCCTTCGGCGAACTGGCGCACGGCGCGCGGGTTCAGGATGGCCGCCGCCAGACCCTGCTCCGCGAGCAGCGCCAGAGGCTGCTGTTCGTAGCCCCCGGTGGCTTCCATAGCCACCAGATCCACCCTGTGGGCGCGACAGAAATCGCCCAGCTCGAGAATGCCCTGGGCGGTGTTGGCAAAACTGGCTTCGGCGCCGTCGCGCCCGATGCGGGCCGCCAGCGCGAGGGAACTGACATCCACTCCACAAATCGTTCGTGTCACGGTGTAACCTGCCTGGTATGTGCGATTGAAAATCTTGCGACTGTTCGGTCGTGCGTGACTTGGGCAGCGGTCCCTGGGCTGAGCTTCGGTGGTAAAACACCGCAGGATGAACGGGCGCCGTCCGCCCGCGGGGGAACCGATCACTCGGTTCCCCCACTGCGACAGTTTCCTACATCCTCTGCCGCTTATCTAGAGATACAAGGATGACATTTTTATTATGAGGCGAACTTTAGTTACATGCGCTCAAAAAAGCCAATGAGGGACTCGATGCCGCGATAGAAGTTTGCAATGTGGAATTTTTCGTTGGGCGCATGCAGGTTGTCGTCGGGCAGGCCGAAGCCCATCATGACGGAGGGGATTTTCAGGCTGCGCTCGAAGTCTCCGACGATCGGAATGGAGCCGCCGGAACGGATGAAGACCGTTTGTTTGCCGAAGACCTGCTGCATGGACTGGGTGGCGGCGCGGATGTACGGATTGTCGATGCCGATGACGATCGGGTCACCGGAGTGGATCAGCCGAACATCCAGTGAAACTCCCGCCGGACAAATGGACTCCACGTATCGCCTGTACAGGTCGAAAATCTTTTGCGGCTCCATGTCCGGCACCAGGCGCATGGAAACTTTGGCGGTGGCCTTGGCTGGAATCACCGTCTTCGCACCCGCTCCGATGAATCCGCCGGGCATGCCGTGGACTTCCAGTGTGGGACGCGCCCAGAGGCGCTCGAGCACTGAGTACTGCGTCTCGCCGGTCAGAGAAGAAGAGCCAACTTCATGGCGCAGGAATTCCTTTTCATCGAACGGCAAAGAACGCCAGGCTGCCAGTTCGTCCGCCGAAGGGGTCTTGACGGTATCGTAGAAACCGGGAATGAGAATACGCCCATCGGCATCTTTCAATTGCGCCAGTACCTGGCACAGCGCAAAAAAAGGATTGGGAGCGGCGCCGCCATACATGCCGGAGTGCAGGTCGGTCGCCGCGCCCCTGGCTTCTATTTCGGTATAGATCATGCCGCGCAGACCGACGCACAAGGTCGGCAGGTCGGGCGCGAACATTTCGGTGTCGGAAACCAGCGCGAAGTCCGCCTGCAGGCGCTCGGGATGTTCCCGCACAAATTTGGCGATGCCTTCGCCGCCTACCTCTTCTTCGCCTTCCAGCACCACGCGAACATTGATCGGCAGCTTGCCGCCGTGCTCCTGCAGCAGGCTCTCCAGCGCCTTGAGATGCATGTACATCTGGCCCTTGTCGTCGACCGCGCCGCGGGCATACAGGTTGCCGTTGCGCTCGGTCGGCTCAAACGGCGGACTGGTCCATTCTTCCAGCGGATCGGGCGGCTGGACATCATAGTGTCCGTAGCAGAGGCACGTCGGTTTGCCCGGTGCGTGCAGCCAATCGGCAACGACCAGCGGATGCCCTTCGGTTTCCACCATTTCGACGTGTTGCAGGCCGATACGCGCAAGTTCTCTGGCCAGCACCTCAGCCGTCCGGCGCACATCGCCGCGATGCTCCGGCAAGGTGGATATGGAAGGGATGCGCAGCAGGTCTTTCAATTCCGCCAGAAAGCGCGGCTGATTGTCGCGCGCAAACTGCACTGCGGATGTCGGCATTAGGTCTCCTTGAAAAATCTGGCAACGAAAATTTCAATAGCGCGGAAGCGAGGGATCGATCTTCTGCGACCATGCGTCGATGCCGCCGGCGAGGGACTGCGCGTTCGCGAAGCCCTGCTCCCGAAGCCACATCGTCACGCTCAGCGAGCGCGCCCCGTGGTGGCAGTACACCACAATGTGGGCGTCAGGATCGAGTTCTTGATGCGCCCGCGATGGCAATTCTCCCATGGGGATCAGGCGCGAACCCTGAATCGCACTCAGGGACGCCTCCCACGGCTCGCGCACATCGAGCAGACAAAAAGCAGCCGGCCCGCTGTCGGCGGGAAGGCCACTCAACTTCTTATGCAGGGCTTCCGAAGAAATCTCATGTTCCATACCGGGCAAGCATACATCGTCAGGAGAGCGGCTTGCCAGTTTCATCGCTCCAGCCGCCGGGCGCAAAGAAGCTGCAAGAAGGGTGGATGCCTTG
>JAJZCP010000191.1 GCA_021846065.1 Acidobacteriota bacterium | reverse complement strand
CCCATGTGCGCACACGCCGAAAGGTAATCACAAACGCCATCGACACCAGGCCGATCAGCGCTCCCAGCACCATCGCCCACAGCAGGTCCGAGGTCCGATAATCCGCGTTGGCCACAAAATTGAAGAGCGGCCCGCTGCGAAAAAAATTCCCCAGCGTCAGATACGAAACCACAGAAGCAATCAGCGACGGCAGCAAAGCCTCATGCGCCAGATCATCCTTGTACGGCATCTCCAGCGCAAACACAATCCCCGTAAACGGCGCGCGAAAGACTGCCGACATCCCCGCCGCAGCCCCGCAGATCAGCATGATCCTCCGGTCGCGCTCCTCCAGATGAAAGCGCGGAAACCGCCGCAGCTTCGTCCACAACCACGAACCCAGCGCCGCGCCGCCATAGATGCTCGGTCCCTCCAGAGCCGCGCTGCCGCCAAAACCCACCGTCGTCACAGCCGCCAGCAGCTTCTGCGGAAACGGACGCATGTCGATCGCGCCTTCGTGTTTGTGATAACTCTGAATGATCTCTTCGGTCGAATGCTCATTCGGATTTGGCGTCAGATACTGCATGATCAGCCCCGTTACCGCGCAGCCCAACACCAGCCCCGGCACAATCGCCCAATGATGCGCCAGATAATACCCCAGTACCGCTGGCCATATCTCCTTCAGGATCAGGATCGCTACCGCCGTAATCGTCAGGCCAGTGGTGATGCCGATCATCGGCGCGATGACGATCCACTTGTACAGGTTCCGTCGGTACACCCCGGCCAGGTCTTCATGAACCAGCGGCAGGTGCTGCCGCAGCGAAATCTTTCGGCGGAGTGGAACGTCGTTCTTCATCGTCCTCGGCGCGCCCGTCCGGGAATTCATGACACGTCGCATGGATGCGCTACGGA
Source organism: Acidobacteriota bacterium (assembly GCA_021846065.1). The sequence goes on along the minus strand of JAJZCP010000191.1, from coordinate 2,935 downwards.
ATTCATGATTGATCGGGCAACCTTCCAGCCTATCGCACCACCCGCCACTCCATCCCTCACTGCAAAACCGCCCGGAAACTCCGCCGCCCACCCAGGCCTCAGTTCCTGCCCTTGCTATTGCTTTTGCCGTTGTTTTTCTTGTTGTCATTCCCGAAGGGAATTTGCTTTTTCCTTTGTTCTTGTCTTTGCTTTTGTCCTTGCCATCGCTTTTCTTGTTGTCATTCGCGAAGGGAATCTGCTTCTCACCGGCAAACTCCACCCGCGCACCCCCGCGACCGCCGGGAGCGGTCACCGCGCGAACGCGCGTCCGCTGCATGCAATGCTTTACAGCGCGGGAGCCAGCATCCGCAACAGCAGAAACCCGGCTACGCCGACAAAGAAAACCAGTGCCATCTTCACTCCTGGCTCGCGGTTCACCTCCGGCACCAGGTCCGTCGCGGCCACATAGAGCGCCACGCCTGCGGAAAGTGGCAATCCATACGCCACCAGCTCCGGTGCCAGTGTCACCACCAGTACCCCGCTCACCGTCGCCACCGCCAGAGTCACGGTCGCTAGAAAGGCATTGCCCCGGCTGCCGCCGCTGGCCAGCATCACCGATGCGATGGTGAATCCTTCCGGTGCCTTGTGCAGGAAGATCGCCGCAAAGATCAGCCACCCCAGCGCTCCGGAGATGGCAAATCCTGATCCGATCGCGACGCCATCAAACAGCGAATGCAGTGCCAGTCCGCCCAGCACCGAATAGCTCGTATGCGCTGAGACAAACTCGCCCGCATGTGTCTCCGCGCCAAAATGAAAGTGCGCATTCACCGTATGTTCCAGGAAATGCACGGCGCAGTAGCCCGCCATCACCAGCACCGCCGCCGTGTTGCCGGTCAGCCGGATGCTCTCCGGCAACATCTCCAGCACCGTTGTGGCCATCAGGAACCCGGCTCCCAACGCCACAAAGTAGCGCAGCGAACGCTCCGCCGCATGCGCTTTCACCAGCACAACTCCGCCAGCCACATCCGCCAGCGCCGCCACCGTGCCCAGCGCAATTGCCAGTCCCGGTGTCTTCACGAGGCCCGCGACGCCAGCGTCTCCGCGTGCGCCACCACGGCCACCACTGCAATGCCCATTAGCAGAATTGCTTCTTCCACCTGCGTGCTTCGTTCATGCAGCCTGTTGAAGTCGATCCGGGCGGGATTGTTCGCCGGCGCCAGATCGATTGCTCCACCCGTTGCAATGCGATCGCGCTCCATCTGCGGCATGATTCCATGTTGCGAATACGAGGTCAGCCCGATCATCAACAGCAGCAGGATCATCCCCGGCAGCACATGCTTCGCCTTGTACAATCCCCACGCCGGAGCCAGCGCCAGCAGCGCCAGCGCCACCAGTCCCGCGCCCGCGCCCATCGTATGCAGAATGCGCAGCAGCGCTCCCACAATCTGTCCTGCCGCATGAGTGTTCGGTGCAAGCTGGCCAAAAGTCACCGCCGCAACAACCGGAAAGAATATCTCCGCGCCCAGCCACACCATCAGCGCCAGCATCAGCAATGTTCGAATCAGCGTCTTCATCGCAATCGTCCCTCCCCGGCATTTCCGCTTCGCAAACGCTGCCGCTCAATCCCGCTGCTTCGGCCTGCCTCCGTCTGCTTTTCCGCGGTTCAACGCGCGTTTCAGCACAACCTCCACGCCCGCCTTCACCTCGGCATATTGCTCAGCCGTGAGTGTACCAGCGATTCGTTCGCTTTCGATAGCGAACAGCTCTTCTTTCAGCGCCTCCAGAAGCATCGATTGCTTCCCGCCCGAGCCGCCCGCCGTTGTCGCTGTTCCGGCCGTCGCGCGCGCACTTCCCGTTGCCGATTTTGGAGCTGCCGCTGTCACCACAGTCGGCGCAGGCTGGCGCAGCAGAAACGCCGCTGCAATCACCAGCGCCAGTCCCAGACCGCCCAGAATCCACCACTTATATTTCGCCAGCGGATCCGGCGTCGCAATCGGCGTGCCCAGTCCACCGCCGGGCGCTCCATTCGGACCGCCCTGTTGCGACGCTGCGTCCCCGGCACCTGGTCCGGAACCCTGTCCGGAACTCTGTCCCGCGCCCTGCGCCTGACCGCCATCGCCCGTGTCTCGCGGCAGTTGTCCCGTGCCCGTCACCGTGAACGCCATCGACTGCCCCGGCGTAATTCCTCGCGCCAGATAGGTCTGCGCATTCACGTCGTCCGGCACAAGCTGAAAGCCCGTCCCGCTGAACTGCATGCTCTTCGGCAACATCACCGCCAGGTTGTCGGCACCCTCCACCAGCTTCGGGTGAAAGGTAAAACTTCCCGAATACGGCAGGTGATACGTCACCTGAAAGCGTGTCCCGTTCTCGCCCTCATTCGGGCGAATCGGGTAGGAAAACGCATAATGTCCCTTCGGACTCACCGGGTCCGGCGTCGCAGCCAGCGGCATATTTGCCGGTCCCACTGTCGCCGCGCCTTCCAGGGTCGCCTCGGACGGCAGCACAATCTCATAGGTATGATCCCCCGACTGTGTCACCGGCGGAGAAGAGACATTCTTCACAAAGTAGCTCTCCGTCACCGTCAGTTGCCCGTTTGCTGCCTCCACACGCAGCACGTCGGCCTCCGTCGAAACTCCGGCTACCTTCTTCGCCACGTCATAGACCGTGATGCTCGCCTCATGCATCCCCGGCGGCATATTTTCAAAGTAGTCGCCCGTCTCGTGATGCACCCGAACCAGATACGGCTGGCTGTCGTCCGGCGTTGTCAGCGTGAAGTCGCCCTGCGCCCCCGTCTTCGTATGCGACAACTCCTGCAGCCCCGCAGACAGGCTCAGCAGCGTCACCGTGTCGCCCACGGCAGGCCGGTTATTCGTCTTGTTCATCACAGTTCCGGTAATCGTGCCCGCCAGCCCGGCCGCGCCGCTCATCGAAGAAGGTAGCCGGAGTTTCGACGGAG
>JAJZCP010000190.1 GCA_021846065.1 Acidobacteriota bacterium | reverse complement strand
GAAACGAAATCCAACGACGGCCCTCCCCGCATCGGAGTCTGCTGGTTCTGACCAGGGGGCAGCCAGCGCCGCACCACTCCCCCAAAGCCGGTGGACGGCGGCCCTTTTTCTGGCGGGATCGGCGGTGATGGGGGCGACGGCTCTGGCTCTCTGGAATCGCCGCACCATCATCTCTATGCGTGCGCAGATCGACGCGCTGGCCAGCGAACGGCGGGAACAAGACTCCGGCGAGGAGATTGTCTGATCGGACGCCGGGCGACAACAATTTCCCGATTTCCGTAGCCTGACGTTCGTCATTCTAGGCGAAGCGAAGAATCCGAGATCGGCAATTCTCCGTAAGACAGCGGTCCCTGGCTACGCTCTCGACGACACACGGCGATGCGAAGGCACTTTCTACCGATCGCGAAAATGCTCTAGTTTTCGCTGGCCCGCTGCTCGATGACTCTGAGGGCGATGAGGGTCTCGTCGTCAAAATGTTCCACGGCGCCCTGGAAGGCGGAAACCGTCTTCAGGATATTTGTTGCGACCGTCTCCGCCCCGCAGCGGCGGTTCTTGTGCAGGACGGCCCTCAGCCGCTGATCGTCGAACATCTCGTCGCGATCGTTTTCCGCATCCAGCATGCCATCGGAGAAGAACAGGATCAGATCGCCGGGCCGCGTTGAGATTGTGAACTCCTCGTACGCAACGTCCGGGAACATCCCCAGCGGAATGCCAGCAGCCTGAATGGCCTCAATACCCCTGGCACGGGCGAACAGCGGCTGACAGGCGCCTGCGTTCGCGACCTGCAGCGTGCGATCTTCGTCGTTCCAGATGGCGAAGAGCATGGTGACGTACTGGCCGTCGAGTTTGCGCTCCTGCAACTGTTCATTCAGTTGTCCCAGCATTTGCGCCGGGGACGGCCGATGCGCCGCCAGGGAGCGCATGATGCCGCTGACCAGCGCGGCATAGAGGGCCGCCGCCGCGCCTTTGCCGCTGACGTCGCCCAGAACAATCGCCGTGCGGCCGGCGCCATAATCGAGAAAATCATAGAGATCCCCGCCGATGGTGCGAGCGGGCACAAATCGGGCCGCAATTTCGGCATGAGACGGAGTGGGCATAACCTGCGGCATCAGGCGGAACTGCACCTTGCGGGCCATCGCCAGATCCTGTTCCAGCCGCTGTTCTTCCCGCGCTAGCCGCTGATACAGCTCGGCGTTCTCAATGGCAATCGCCAGCTGCGCGGCCAGTGTACTAACAGCGTGGACGTGATCCTCATTGAAAAAGTTCGGCCGCGTGTGCTCAAGATCCAGCACGCCCAGAACCTTTCCCTTATAGATCAGGGGCACGGCCATTTCCGACCGCGTCTCGGCGTGGACCATGATGTAGCGCGGGTCGCGGCGGACTTCGCCAACGGTAACAGTCTGCCGGCTGCTGACGGCGGCCCCGATCAACCCCCGTTGGATGGGAACTGGCTCAGAAAACTCAGAATTGGCCTTGCCAAAGCGGATGGAGAAGCGATGGATGAGCATGTTTCGCCGCTCATCCAGCATCCAGATCGCGAACATCTGATAGGGAATCACGCGCTGCAGCAGATTCCCGACACGCTCCAGAAGCTCCTCAGGGTCGAGAATCGCGGTCAATTCGCGGCTAATCTCGTGCAGCAGCTCCAGCGTCTGCGCCTGGCGCGAGATGCGCGTGTAGAGGCGCGCATTTTCTACTGCGATGGCGACGCGCGATGCGGTCAGCTGCAGCAAGTGCAGGTGCTCGGGCCGGAAGTAGTCCGGCTGCTCGGACTGGATATCGATGACGCCGATGACGCGATTCTTGGTAACAAGGGGAACCGCCAGCTCGGAGCGCACTTCCGGGTTTGCGTCAATGTAGTTGCTCAGCGTGCGCACGTCGTTAATCAGCATGGCCTCGCGCCGCTCAGCCACCTGCCCCACGACTCCCTGGCCCACGCGGATACGCATACGCTCCACCTCCGGCGTGTGGCCGATCTGGAAGCGCATGCGCAGCTCATTGGTGCGATCGTTCAACAGCAGGATGGCGAAGATGCGGTAGTCGATCACTGCCCGGACCAGGTTGGCCACGCGATGCAGCAGCGTCTGCAGGTCGAGCGTAGTGTTCAGCGCGTCGGCAAGGCGCGTGAGAAAGTCGATCTGCTGGGCTTCAATGCGCGGCTGCTGGCCGATCGCCGCACGGGTCGATGCCGGCCGGTAGTCCCCTTCAAAGACGTGGGCGATCTCGGCTGACTTCGGCTTGATGCCAGCCTCGGCAGCCGGGACAGGCGCTCCGGCCGGCGTCCCATCCTTACCTTCAGCAGCGGATGGACGCTTCGCAGACTTTTCTGGTTTGCGCGGCGTGGCGGAATCGGCGCTCATCGTGTGATCTTCAGCATAGCGTAGGGAAGGCGGATCGATTTCCTCTACCAGCTTTCCGGTATAACCGTAGCAGACTCACAAGCGTACACCAGAACGACGGAGGAACTCTTGATGCAGTGTGCCGTTACGAAAAATTCCCTGTGGATCGGATGCGGTGTTGCAGTCGCCGTAACCGCTGCCGCTGCGTACTGGTTCTGGCAAAAGAAGCGTAAGCCGCCGGTGCAGGAACTTGCTGAAGAGCTCACTGCGGCCTGGTCGGATCACCACACGGTGGTTTAGCGCGGCCGGCACGTCGCTTCATCCTGATAACCACCCAGCAACTCCAGAATCCGCGCTCCGCCGAGACGGCTGGCGCCCGCCCGCAGCCGTTCGACCGCCTCCGTGCGGGTGGAGACGGGCTGATAAGTTTTGATGCCGCACTGGGCGCCGGCCACGCCGCGAAACAGGCTGATATCCAGGGTGTCTCCGCAGCCGCCGCGCGTGCTCTCCGGCGCCAGAAAGTCTACCTCCGCAGCCAGACAAATCTCGGCAGCCCGCAGCTTTTCCTCAATGCTCAACCGATGGGCTTCAATGGTTGCGGTCACCAGCGCGCCCGCGCCGTGCGCCACGTCGACAACTGCGGCCAGATCGCTGCGCACTACGGTAAAGTCACGGCCCTTGAGGGCGCCGAGCTGCATGGAGGTAGTGATCTCCCGCGCGCCCAGGCGAACGGCAGTGTCTGTCTCATCCCGCTTGTTGTGTGTCAACGTCGCGCCGCCCGGAGAGCCCGCGACCGCGCCAACGCAGATGCCCGTGCCGGACAACACACTGTGCGCCAGCCCGATCCAGAACGGATTCACGGTCACGCACGCCAGCGGATACCGGGCCGCCAATTCGCAGGCGGCAGTGACATCCTCAGCGGACAGGTCGGAAGAGACCAGAACCAGCTCACAAGCGGCAGCCATCGACTGGGTGGTTGACAGAACTGCTTTCGTAAATGCGTCGGTATCGAAAGTGGCGGCGAGGGGATCTTCCAAAGGGCGGCCCGCAGATAACTGGGGCATGGCAATACTCATCATTGACGGCAACCTGATTTCTGCAGCGTGACACACCTGCCCTGCGAGAGCCGGAAAAGCCTATCGAAATTTGTGGGCGTTCTGATCGGTTAGATGGTTTCAGGCAGGAAGTGGATAGCCGGAAGCTGGCGATATCGTTCAGCGAAATCCATGCCATAGCCAACCACAAATCGATCAGGGATCGTGAAGCCAATGTAGTCTGCCGTAACCGGGACGCGGCGCCGTGAAGGCTTGTCGAGCAGCACAGCGATGGCAACGCGCGCGGGCTTTTGCTGCAGCAGATTATCCAGCACGTGGGCGATCGTAGCGCCGGAGTCGAGGATATCTTCCACCAGCAAAACGTTGCGGCCGGTGATAGAACCTTCCTGCAGGGTGCGCGTCAAACGTACAGAGCCACTGGACTGGGCTCCTCCGCCGTAACTCTCCGCTGCAACGAAGTCATAGGTGCAGTCGAG
>JAJZCP010000189.1 GCA_021846065.1 Acidobacteriota bacterium | reverse complement strand
CATGGCCAAATACTCGCGCTCGGCGCTCTCCATGAAGGAGTCGCTGCGCGAGCTGAATGCCCAGCGCGCGGAGCAGTTTCTGAACACGTTTTACTTCCAGTACGGGCACCGCTCCATCGCCGACCTGGCGCATGTGGCGCTGGCTGTGGAGCGGCTGTCGCTGCTGGCGGCCATTGTGCTGGTGGATGAGCAGCGCTGGGATGGGCAGGAGCGCTCGACGCGCTATCAGAACTTCCGCAAGAGCGGCTGGTACACGCCGAACTTCGGCGATGATCCCGCAGCGCAAAAGACCTATACGGTGGCGGTGGAGGCGCTGTTTCACCACTACGACACGCTGTCGCAGGGCGCGCTGGAGCTGCTGCGCGGGCAGGTTCCGCGGCCGGAGGCGATGAAGCCCGAGGCCTACGACCGTACGCTGCGAGCGCGGGCGTTCGATGGGGCGCGCTATCTGCTGCCGCTGGCGGCGAATACATCGCTCGGTGAGATTGTGAACGCCCGCACGCTGGAGACGCAGGTGTCGCGACTGCTGAGCCACACCCACGCGGAGGTGCGGCGGCTGGGCGAGCGGCTGCGTCAGGCTGCGGCGGAGCCGGCCTGGAATGTCCAGCGGTCCGCCATGGAGGCGTTGCAGCGGGAGATTGCGGCTGCGAACCCGGAGCTGGGCGAGCGCGCGGCCGGGCTGCTGCTGCGCGAGGTGCCGGTGGCGCCCACGCTGGTGAAGTATGCCGCGTCCGTGCCGTATGTGGAGCAGACCCGCGCGGAGCTGCGCCAGGCTGCGCGGGCGCTGATGGGCGACGCACCCGTTGCCGAAGCGCCGCTGGTGGATCTGGTTGAGGACACCGGAGGCCGCGATGCGCTGGAGATTGAGCTGGCCGCGACGCTGCTCTATGGGGAGTCGCACTACCCGTACCGGCAGATTCGTGACCAGGTGGCCGCGCTCGACAGCGCGCGCCGGGATGAGTTGATTGCGCTGGGCGTGCGGCATCGCGGACGGCATGACGAGCTGCTGCGCGCCTTTGCTTCCGGCTATACCTTCGGCTTTGACATCCTGATGGACATTGGCGGCTTTCGCGATATGCATCGCCATCGCCGTTCGATTCAGGCGATCCAGCCGTTTACCGCGCTGCATGGGTTTGACGTGCCGGACCTGCTGGCCGGGACAGAGCTGCAGCCCGCGTATGAAGCCGCCGTTCGCGAGGCATTCGCGGCGAGCGCGGCCATCGCCGGGGCGAGGATTCCCGAAGCGGCGCAGAGCGCGCAGTATCTGCTGCCGCTGGGCACGCGCTGCCGTTCGCTGTTCAAGATGGATTTTGCCGAGGCGGTGTACATCTCCGAGTTGCGCAGCGCGCCGCAGGGGCATATCTCGTACCGCCGCGTGGCGTGGGAGATGTATCAGGCAGTGGCGCGGCGGCATCCGGCGCTGGCGCGGCATTTCCGCATGACCGATGTGCGGGAGCCGGTCGATCCGCTGCAGCGGTAGCTCGACATCTAGCTTTTTGAATCTACGGTATTGGAATACAGGGGATCCGCCGCTGCTTAGTGTGGCGAGATTTCCCCGACGAACGGCGCAATTTTTAGAATCCCAACTTGCGATGAATCCTTAGAAGCCACTGTGAGGACGTAATAGGTGTCAGCCGACATGGGTTTTAAAGAGGTGAATACGAACACTGCCAAATTTGGCGCGCTGGGGGACGATCCTCCTAAAAAAGTGGGAGTTATCAAAACACTGGGTTGGAATGGTTGTGCTTGATAAGCGGTGCAGGGTCGGTCACATATAACGGCAATGCGGGGGTCATCCCATGCTGAGTCAGCATAGAACCGCACGTTAGTCAATGCGTGACCAGCCTTATCTGTTGTTGGATAAGGCTCACCTCTCGCATCTTTGTCGATTGCTTCGCTGCCCAGAAAGTGGGGTAACTTCGGTCCGTAGTTATATATTTCCTGCCGCCCAAAGTTTGGAGAATCTTGATTGCAGATGCTCCCCTTTTGGCATTCCTGTTGTTTCGGAACGGTACGGCTCCTTGGGGAACTAGCATTGTGGCGAACTACAACGTCCTTCTTTGAAGTTGGCTTTTCTGATGGGGGTTCCGGAGGGGATTTTTGAGATGACGGCAGCAATTCTGATGGCTTTTGATCCGAGGCTAACGGCTTAGGCGCGTATTGCGTGGGTTGCTTCAATGGTGGGCCGGATGAAAGCGCGGACTCTCGCAACGACTTATCGGCTGTATAGTGCACCAAATACCCGTATGCTAAGAGCAAAACCACGGCAAGGAGGACGATAACAATTGACGCCCACATCCGGTCTTCGTGCTTGACAATTTCCTCCCAATTCAACGTCTTTATCAGCAGGGGGAGTATGCCTGCCGCAAAAAATACAATCGAAAGAACGAAATTGTCACCATAAAGGGCTGCGAAAGCAGAACATACCAAGAGGGTGAATATTGTGCCTACCGCAATCCACCGAGATAAGATCCCGACAACTAAGGCCACACCCCTCCCCATGCGGTGTGCGATCCATTTTCGGGGCTCTGAGCGTTCCTCTGAGAGGTCGCTGTTCGGTACATCTTCACTCATGCACAAGATGGTCTCACTAGATACGATATCGTTTGGCGGATATTGACTTTCAATCGAGATTGCTCGCTGTTCGTTGTTTTTTCGCCGATATCATTTTAGTGCTAGAATCCCGCCAGTACCCCAATCGTGCGTATTACCCACCAACCCCTATCCCCCGGAGACGGTCATGGCAGACGATAAAGAGCGCGCGCGCGCAATTGATCTAGCGCTCTCGCAAATTGAGAAGCAGTTTGGCAAGGGATCCATCATGCGCCTCGGCAGCAAAGAGGCCATCGTTCCCATCTCCGTCATTCCGACAGGGTCCATCTCGTTTGATCTGGCACTGGGCGTGGGCGGTGTGCCCCGCGGCCGCGTGATTGAAATCTTCGGGCCGGAGTCCTCGGGCAAAACCACGATGACGCTGCAGATCATCGCCGAGGCGCAGAAGCTGGGCGGCATGGCTGCGTTTGTGGACGCGGAGCATGCGCTGGACCCGGTGTACGCCAAAAAGCTGGGCGTGGATGTCGATAACCTGCTGATTTCGCAGCCGGACTACGGCGAGCAGGCGCTGGAGATTACCGAAGCGCTGGTGCGCTCCGGTGCAATTGACGTGCTGGTGGTGGACTCGGTGGCGGCGCTGGTGCCGAAGGCGGAACTCGACGGCGAGATGGGCGATTCTCACGTGGGTCTGCAGGCGCGGTTGATGTCGCAGGCGCTGCGCAAGCTGACCGGTACGGTCTCTAAATCGCGCACGGCACTGATCTTCATCAACCAGATTCGCGAAAAGATCGGCGTGATGTTTGGCAATCCGGAGACGACGACCGGCGGCCGCGCGCTGAAGTTTTACTCCTCGGTCCGCGTGGATATCCGCCGCATTGCCGCCGTGAAAGAGGGCGACGTGGTGGTGGGCTCGCGTACCAAGGTAAAGATCGTGAAGAACAAGGTCGCCGCGCCGTTCCGCGAGGCCGAGTTCGACATTCTGTACGGTGAGGGCATCTCGCGCGAAGGCGATGTGCTCGATCTGGCGGTGCTGCACAACATCGTCGAAAAATCCGGCGCGTGGTACAGCTTCTCCGGCGAACGGATCGGCCAGGGCCGCGAGAACGTCCGGCAGTTTTTGAAGGACAATCGCGACATCTTCAACCGGATTGAAGGCACGCTGCGGCAGAAGTTGGGGATCACCGGGAAGAGCGAGCCGCCCGAGCCGGTACCGGCGGTACCACCCAATGGCGCCGCAGCGGCGCAGGAGGCCGTCAAGGCCGGCGCCCGGCGATAGGGCGCTGCCGAAAACCGGGGGAGTTTTTCAAAAAGACGAGCCTGCGG
>JAJZCP010000188.1 GCA_021846065.1 Acidobacteriota bacterium | reverse complement strand
GCATGATGTGAGCGTGAAACAGCACAATGGCAAACTGCATCTTGAACAGCATCTGGAAGTCGGGGAATCGCTCAGCCTGCGCGCAGCGCATGCCCTGGTCAGCCGGATCGAAGGCGAGATGCGCCGGGATGTACCCCAGATCGATAGCATTCTGACCCATATTGAGAGTGAGCAGGGGTCGATTGAAACCGAAGCCCAGCGCAGCGAAGACCGCGCGCTTGAAGCTGCACTTCGCGAAGCGTCCGCGGAGTTCCCCGATATTCTGGATGTACATGATGTGCTGGTTTTCAGCGTTGGCGATCGCGTCCGCATTTCGTGCCATTGCACCTTACCGGACGATTTGAGCATGAAGCAGGTACATGCTTTAATCACAGCGCTGGAAGATCGCGTGAAAGAAACTGTTCCACGGGTTGCGGGAGTCTTCATTCATCCCGAACCCGCTGCAGACAATGCCCGATAGGAGAAACTGCCAATGCATTCGAGCGTAAGCTGGAAATCCGAAAAAGTTTTTGAGGGGACATCACAGAGCGCGCACACGATAACCATGGATGCCTCGCCAGAACATGCGAGCGGTCCATCTCCTATGGAGCTGGTGCTAATGGCGCTGTGCGGATGCACCTCTGTGGACGTGGTGAGTATCCTGACCAAAAAGCGCGAGCCGATCAGCGGGCTTATCGTCTCCGCTGAAGCGACACAGGCGCATGAGGCGCCCGCCATTTTTACGCAGATCCATCTAACCTACAAACTCTCCGGCGCTGTCTCCCGCAAGGCGGCGGAAGATGCTGTGCGGTTATCCGAGACAAAATATTGTTCCGTCGCACAGATGCTGACCGGAAAAGTGCAGATTGACTATTCGATTGCGATTGAAGGGGAATAGGTGCGGCGCCTGTTCCGCGGCCTGGCTGCCGTTCTGCTGCTGCTGATGATCGCGCTGGTCGCAGCCATGGTCACCATGCGGCTGGCAATCCATGGAGCAGAGGTGCGCGTTCCTGCGCTGGCCGGTATGCCGGTGACCGATGCTGCGCGAACGCTGCGAACCCGCGCGCTGCAGTTGACGATCGATGGCCGCTACTATAGCCCGACAGTGCCCGCTGGTGCCGTGCTGACACAAAGCCCGGCGCCTGGCAACCTTGTGCGCAAGCGCTGGCCGGTACGTATTGCCCTTAGCCTTGGGCCGCAGAAGGTACCCATTCCACAGCTCGAAGGACTCGAGCAGAGCCTGTCGGCCATGACCATCCGGCGCGTGGGCTTGCAGCCAGGCAATGTTATTGCGCTGCCGTATGCCTACGCGCCGGCGAATACAGTGATTGCGCAAACGCCGCTGGCCAATGCAGACAGTGTGCTGGACCCTAAAGTAAGCCTGCTGCTTGCGGCGCCCGATCCGGCCGAGCCACCCGCCAGCATCGTCCCGGACCTTACCGGGATTCCCTTCACGCAAGCTGCGTGGACCGTCATTCACGCCGGCTTCCAGATCGCACCGATCAAGACGCCCAGCGCGCCCCAACCCGGCTCCCTGGCCACTGCGCCAGTGCCGCCGGGTACCGTCGTGGCGCAGACTCCGCCCGCTGGGAGCCGTATTTTCGCGGGCGAGGCGGTCCAGCTTTCCGTGCAGCCATAGCAATGGGAGAGCACCAGCAGATTCCCTGCGGGAATGACAGCATGAATGGCAGCAGCAGCGACAAGAACAAAAGCAAAAGTAAGGGCAACGGCAAGGGCAACGGCAACGGCAACGGCAAAAGTACCAGCAGATTCCCTGCGGGAATGACAGCATGAAAAGTAACAGCGGATGGAAAGCAAGGAAAGTAACAGCGGATTGAAAGCTCGGCTGAATTTCTCTTCAACCGAGTTGTTCGTCCGCTGAGAGCCGATAGCCGTTCAGAAAATCTGCCGCCGGTGTGCGGCGCTTCCCTTCCATCTGAACTTCCAACAGCTCGAGCAGCGACCCGTTGCCACAGACGACCAGCACGCGACCCAGATCGCGACGCAGCGTGCCGGGCCTGGCACTGACGGACTGGTCCTCCACAGTACGCATCGCGTGCAGCACAAGTTTCCTGCCACGCAAGTTTGTGAACGCTCCGGGCCATGGATAAAATCCGCGCCAGCGATTGAAAATTTCGAAGGCCGAACGGTTCCAGTCGATGCGGCCATCCTCGCGCGTCAGGATTGGCGCCAGTGTGGCCTGCGTGTTGTCCTGCGGCATGGCTTTCACGCTGTGGTCTGCAAGACCAGCCAGCGTCTCCACCATCAGCGCTGCACCCACCGACGCCAGCACCGGATAAAGATCGCCGGCGGTTTGCTGCGGGCCAACCACAACCCGGCTCTGCAGCAGGATATCGCCAGTATCCAGGCCTTCATCCAGCCGCATTGTCGTAACGCCCGTCTCCGTCTCGCCCTGGGCGATGGCCCACTGGATGGGCGCCGCTCCGCGATACTTTGGCAGCAGCGATCCATGCAGGTTCAGATTGCCGTATGGCGGCAGAGCGAGCATCCATGGCGGAATAATGCGGCCATAGGCGACCACGATAATGGCCTCGGGAGCAATGTCCCGGAGCTGCCGTTCAAGCTCAGGGTTTTGCCGCAGCTTTTCCGGTTGGACAACGGGAATTCCACGCGCCAGCGCGGACTGCTTAACGGGAGGCGTCCGCACTTCCAGCCCGCGTCCCGCGGCCCGGTCCGGCTGCACCAGCGCCAGCGCAATCGTGTGTCCCGCATCCAGCAGCGCATGAAACGTGGGCACCGCAAATTGCGGCGTGCCGCAGAACACCAGCCGCATGCCTACCACTCGCCGTTTTTCTGCATTTTGCGGATCTTGCGTAGCTGCAGATCCCGCTTCAACCGGCTAAGCCGGAAGATGAAGAGAATTCCATCCAGGTGGTCGATCTCATGCTGCAGCGCGCGAGAGAGCAATTCTGTCCCGGAGATTTCGAAGAATTCCCCCGAGACATTTTGCGCCCGCACCGTCACCTCCGCCGCCCGGTTCACCTTGTCGCGAATCTCCGGCAGGCTCAGGCAGCCTTCTTCCTCACTCTGCTTGCCGGTGCGGTCGATGATCTGCGGATTGATCAGAACGATCTTCTGCGCAGGATCCTTTTGAAAGCTGATGTCGATGACCGTCAGCCGCCGGGAAATTCCAATCTGCGGTGCCGCCAGCCCGATGCCCTGCGCCTCATACATGGAGGCGAACATGTCGTCCACCAGCTGCCGCAGATCATCATCAAAAACGGTGACTGGCTGCGCGGGCGTCTGCAGCACCGGATCGGGATACTTCACAATGTCATAGATCATGAACGTGTCACGGACTAACTAAAAACTGCGAATCTGCTCGCAGTAGCCATCATAGTTTCGCATCATCTCGCGAAGGGAGTCGCCACCGAATTTTTCGCAGGCGGCTTTCGCCAGCGTCAGCGCAACCATCGCCTCCGCCGCTACCCCGGCAGCCGGAACCACGCATACGTCAGACCGCTCGTACGCTGCCTTCACCTCTTCCCGCGTTGCAAAACTGACCGATGCCAACGGCCGCCGCAGGGTCGAGATCGGCTTAAGGTAGCCGCGGACGATGATCGCTTCGCCGTTCGAGATGCCGCCTTCGATGCCGCCGGCGTTATTTTGCTCGCGATAGAAGCGCGTGTGCCGGTCCGCTTCGCCCTCCGCTGTGTAGTGGATCGAATCGTGAACACCGGAACCAAACTCACCGGCCGCCGTCACACCGCGACCTATCTCCACGGCCTTCACGGCCTGCAGGGACATGACGGCCGCGGCAAGCTGCGTATCCAGCCTCTCGTCCCAGTTCGCATAGGTACCCAGGCCCGGCGGCACACCATGCACAACCACTTCAAACACGCCCCCGACGGAATCTCCCGTACGCAGCGCCTGGTCAACAACGG
>JAJZCP010000187.1 GCA_021846065.1 Acidobacteriota bacterium | reverse complement strand
CATCGCGTGCAGATTGCGGTGTGCCGGTGACGGCGCGATCGATATGCTCGGCGAAATTGAGCTCTCCGCGCGACACAATGCCGGTGTAGCGCGCCATCAACTCCGACAACAGCGTGGTGCCGCTGCGCGGCATGCCGATGATGAAAACCGGCACGCACGCCATATCGGGCGCTTGATTGCGCGGCAGAAGCCTCTGCAAGGCGCGTGCCTTGTCACGCAACCACTGCTCGCGATCCCATGGCTGTGCGACGCGCGCGGCGGCGTTGGCGCTGCGTAAATGCTCCGCGGCACCGCGGTAATCACGCAAGTCGTCACTGATCTTGGCGCGCGCGAAGTGAACGCTGGCCTTTGCGCTTGCAGGCCCCGGCCCATGCAGCAGAGCATCGATGAGAGCGATATCCGTGTCGGCGGCGTTGTCAAAGCGTTTGCTCAGCGCAAGGCCAAGTGCCGCAAATTGAACCCGCGCATCGTGCGGACCCAGCACGATGTTGCGATACAAATCCCGCGCTTCATCGAATTGCCCTGTCTCCAGTGCCGTTTTTGCCAGCAACTCCAAGAGTTGGGGGTGGTGCGGGGTTGACACCACAGCAGCGCGACCCAACGCATGGGCCAAGCCTGATTCAGCGCACTCGATCATGAACTTCATGCAGGCGCAGACCGTGTCGACGATTTTCAGAATCTCCGGCTGTCGGGCGAAATCGTGCAGTATCGATGCCGCCGCATGCGTGCGTCCGCGCTCGCGCAAACTATCCGCAACAAACCAGACCGGCTGCAGCCACTGCGGAGCCTTGCGCGCGGCCGCCAGCGCGCAGGCATCCGAACTGTCCATGTCACCAATGAAGCGATAGGCTACGGCGCGATGAAACTCGATCAATGCATGGCCACCAAAACGCGCCTCGGCCTCGGCCAGAACGGCAAGTGCCGCCGTGGGCCACGATTGCCTGGCCAGCTTGTCGGCGACAGCGGCCCAGACTTGCACGGGCAGTGGCGACAAGCTGCTGACCAGATCGAGCAAGGGATTGGTGGAATCATCTCGCGCGATGGCATCCACAAATCGCGCCAGCATTTTCTCAATATCGACCATTGCCCGGCCTCACCCTGGTTTCAAGTCCCGCGAACTGCCGCGGCATTGCATCCATCACAACATGTGCAGCGGCACCATGTCGCCGGATGAATCGCGAGTTCCTGCACACGCGCCATCACGCTCAGCCTGGGGCTCGGTGCTGGAGCGAATCGACGCGCTACCCATCGATCTGGCTGGCGCGCAACTGGCCGCACTGCTCGCCGATGCAACCGTAACCGAGTGGCTGCAATGCATACAACAACTGCGTCTGCGCCAACAATCGGCACTCGCGGAGCACGTTGCGCGTGCCGCGCTCATGAAGCATCCGAATCCATTGGATCTGCGCCGCGTACTGGCGCTGATTCTTTTCGAAAGCGGCCAGCTCGCATTGGCCACGGCAGCGCTTGCAGCCATCGTGCGCGATTTCCCGGGCGATGCCACAACGGCCATGACATTGGCGCGCGCCCTGGCACAGGCTGGCAGCAACGCGGCAGCGGCAAGCGTGATATCACACCTGTTTGCTGCAACCGAACAGCCAGTTGATGTATTGATCCATGCAGTGGAACTCCTCGATGGCTGCGATCGCAAGGCCGATGCCGCGCGACTGTGCGCGAAGGCCATCGCTGCCGGCAGCACGGACGCACGCGTGCACATGCATGCCGGAAGCATTGCCAACCAGCTCGGGCAATTTGCGCATGCACGCGAGCATTTCATGTGGGTTCTGACGCATGACGAGCGGGCTCACGAATGGTTTGTCGCCAACGGGCTGGCCATCGCACAGCGCTATGCCGACGCATCGCATCCGGATTTTGCGTTGTTCGAACAGGCGCTCTCACGCAGCGATCTGTCACCACGCGCACGTGCATCGCTGTTGTTCTCGCTGGGCAAGGGCTTCGATGATATTGACGAGATCGAGCAGGCGGCCATGCAATTCCGCGAAGGCAACGCGTTGCGCAGGCAACTGCGATCATGGTCGCGCAATGATTGGGAGCACCTGGTGCAGTCGCGTCTACGCGCGCAAGCTCCGACTCCAACGCCACGATCGGCTGACTGGACTCCGGTATTCATCGTTGGCATTCCGCGTTCCGGCAGCAGCCTGATTGCCTCGCGTCTTTCGACTCATGCAGGTGTCCGCAATCGCGGCGAGTTGCCTTGGCTGCAACACATGGCGCGGCAACTGCCTGACCCTGCCAGCGCCGCTGCGTCGCGCTTGCACGAACTTGCCGATATCTATCAATCACACTTGCTGCAGGATGACGCGCCGGCACGCTTCTATCTCGACAAACAGCCCTTGAACCTGTTGTTTGTCGATTTGATCCTGGGCCTATGGCCGCACGCGAACATCGTGCATTGCCACCGCGCACCGCGCGATACGGCCATGTCGCTGTGGATGCAGGACTTTGCCGATGCGCAGCACGGCTATGCCTTCGATTTCGACGAGATCCTCGCTTTCATGCGCGGCTGCGATCAGTTGATGGCGCATTGGCAGCGGCGGTACCCGCAGGCAATCCGTGGTGTGGATTACGCGTCACTCGTCGCCGCACCCGAGCAGTGCATCGCTGAGCTTCGCGCATGGATCGGTATCGATCCGGCACAATCCGTGTCGGCCACAGCCACGCCCGGCAGTATCGCCACGGCAAGTTTGTGGCAAGCGCGACAGCCCGTTTATACCCGCTCAGTCGGGCGCTGGCGCGCGTATGCGCAGGCGATCCCGGAACTAGGCATGTTCCCTGACGCGTGATCGCATCTGCGTCGAACGTACCTTGCGCTAATCGATGGCATAACCCCAGTGCCGCAGCATCGGCTCAAGGATCGGCATGGCCGGCTGCAACGCCTCGCGATAGCGTTGCCAACGATTGACACGACGCGGCGTGATCGGCTGGATGACCTCGGTATAACTGGGTGTCGCGATGTAGCCCTTCTCTTTCGCACGTGCTTCAGAGTTGAGCAAGGGCTGCGCATCGACGAGTCCGAGAAACGCAGCCAATCGTTCGGCCTGCAACCGTGGTTCGGCAACCAGTGTTTCGTAGCGGGACACGAACACCTGTGGCTTGAACAGCTCGACGTGATGTAACCAGTACTCCATGGCCGTTACGTAACCGCGCGCCAGATGCTCGACATCGGCGCACACGGCGCCTAGCACTACCGAACGAAAGTTCTGGAAGTAATTGCTCAGCAGCACATCGCGCGGATCGCGCAAGGCGAGGATATAGCGCGCGTTGGGAAACAAGCGGTGGATCAACGGCAGCCACAGCATGTTCAGCGGATTCTTGTCCACCAAGCGCGTGTTCGGCTTGCGTGATATCTTCGAGCGCACCAGCTCCCAGTAACCTTCGCGCAGCAAATCGCAATCACTTTGCTGCATGCGGGCCAGCTCATGCGGCACGCGCAATCCCGCCTCCGACAGCCGGTCTCCCAGCACATTGAAGAACGGACGCTCGTCCATGGATTGCAGGCCCGGATGCGCATCGAGCATCTGTTCGAGCAGCGTGGTTCCCGAACGAGGAAAACCGACGATAAAAATCGGTGACTGCGCGGTATCCGGCGCACCCAACTGCGGCCAGGCCGCGTAGTCCTCGCTGCTGAGCGTGTAGTTGGCAGCCGGAAACATCGGCGCATCGGGCTGAAAGCGTTGTGGCACGGCACGGCGCATGTCCTCGATCTGCAGCGCATGCGCGGTTTGCAGCGCCTGCAGCGCCGCCGTGCGCTCATCCAGCTTGTCGCAAACCTGCGCCAGCGCGAAGTAGTGATCGAAATCCTCGGGGCTGCGTGGGCCACGCACATCGAGCAACGCGCGCGCGCCGGTGAAATCACCGGTACGCTCGGCC
>JAJZCP010000186.1 GCA_021846065.1 Acidobacteriota bacterium | reverse complement strand
GGGCTCGCCCTGCGTACCGCTGATGAGCACGCAGACCTTTTCCGGCGGAAAGTCCTTCAACTGGCCGGGCGCGATCATCTGGTGGTCGGGCACGTCGAGATAGTTGAAGTCCTGCGCAATTTCAAACGAGTTCTGCATCGACCGGCCGGTGATGCAGAGCTTGCGCCCGTGCGCCGCCGCCAGTTCGCTGGCAATCCGGATGCGGTGGATGGAGGAAGAGAAGCAGCTGAAGAGGAGGCGCTTTTTGGTGCGCGCAAAGACTTCATCCAGCGCCGGGCGCACAGCGCGCTCGCTGGGCGTATGGCCGCGCCGGTCCACGTTCGTGGAGTCCTGCAGCAGCGCCAGCACGCCGCGCTTGCCGTACTCGGCGAAGGCGTGCAGATCGAAGGGACGGCCGTCTGGCGGTGTCAGGTCGATCTTGAAGTCGCCGGAGTGGATCACCAGCCCGGCCGGCGTTTCGATGGCGAGCGCCACGCAGTCCACCAGGCTGTGTGTCACGCGCACTGGCGTAATGCGAAAGATTCCGAGAGAGAATGTCTCGCCCGGAACCATCTCGATCATCTCGGTTTCGTCGAGCAGGCGATGCTCTTCGAGCTTGCCCTCGACGTAGGCGAGGGTGAATTCCGTGCCATATACCGGCACCTGCAACTCGGAGAGAATCCAGGGCAGGCCGCCAATATGGTCTTCATGCCCGTGCGTCAGCACGATGCCGCGGACCATTTTGCGGTGTTCTACCAGGTAGGTAATGTCGGGGACGACGACGTCGATACCGAGCAGTTCCTCGTCCGGAAACATCAACCCGGCATCGATCACAATAATGTCGTCCAGCCAGCGCAGGGCCAGACAGTTTTTCCCGAACTCGCCCAGGCCCCCGAGCGGAATTATCTGCAGCGTGCCATCATTCATACGAAATTCGATGCTAGCACGGATAGGTTCGCGCGTTCGGCAGGGCGAAGGCGGTACACGCCGGAACTCTCCGTCCTGACGGTGAACCATGCTGAGGAAGCGAAATGCCGGGATTCTTCCCCTTCGCTGCACTCTGGGGCAGAATGACTCAAATTTGCATTGCAGCATTCCAGGGTGGCGCAACTCTCTGCCCATGAATGCGTCATTCTGAGGGAGCCGCAGTCGAGCGAAGAATCTGGGCATTTGCTTGCTTCTGGAGCGCGAATTGCGGCGCGATGGGTTGTCCCCATTCTTCACTCAAGTCTCTCCAGCCTGGATTTGCCGAAACAATCAGCGCTATTTTCTTAACGCGTAACAGCCCTTTTATTTTCTTCTCCGATTGATGGCGGAAACGATGGAGTCGAAGCGCTCGTAGTACACGAGCCGGTCAAGCCGATACCGTTGCGTAAAGCATCCATCGTCCGTACCGGTACCCCGCCGTTCAAGGTTCGCGGTTACGCCGACGTAAAGCGTTCGGCTGCGATTCGTCATGATGTACACCCAGCCAGGCTTCTCGTGCATGTGCATATTTTAAGCGGCGGTGCGCGCAAAATGCCGGGATTCTTCGCGTTGCTCAGAATGACTCAATTCGTATTGCAGCATTGCCGAGTGGCAGAGATTCTCTCAGCTCCACCAATGAGTCATTCTGAGCGAGCCGCAGGCGAGCGAAGAATCTATGCACTTGCTTTGCTCGTCGAGGCCCGCCCATTTTCTGCGACAAGGCGCATCGGCTCCGGTAGCATAGGTGCGTTCCCCCCGCACTGTGTTTTTGCCAACTGGTTGATGAGGTTCCATGCGCGTACGGACCTACCTGTCGTTACTGTTTGCGTTCTGTTTTGTCACGATACTGCCGGCTGCATGGGGCAGCCAAAGCGCCGGGAGCGCGGGTGCCCAGGCGGGGACCAAAACGGTCGTGCTCGGAAACGCGACCGTGCCGCTCGATGGGCTGTGGAAGTTCCACATCGGCGACAACATGGCGTGGGCGCAGCCGGGCTTTGACGACTCCGCCTGGGGCGCGATTGACCTGACGCCGCCGCCCGGCTCCTATGACCTGGTCCTGGGCAGCAGCGGCTTTGTTCCCGGCTGGACGGCGCGTGGCTACAAGGGCTACTCCGGCTATGCGTGGTACCGGCTGCAGGTGAACATCGAAGGCAACCAGAGCGCGCTTTCGCTCAAGATGCCGGACGAGTTCGACGATGCCTACCAGGTGTACGTGAACGGCCAGCAGATCGGGCAGTTTGGCCGCTTCACCAGCAAAGGCGTCACCGCGTACAACGCCCTGCCGCGCGCCTTTCCGCTGCCCGCCAGCCTGCGCAGCGGCCCGGCGACCCTCGCCATTCGCATGTGGATGGACGCATACTCTGCCCTGGTCGATCCGGACGTGGGCGGATTGCATGCGCCGCCGGTGCTGGGACAGGCGGGCGCCATCGCCGGACTGCTGCAACTGGGCTGGGACACGGTCAACCGTTCAAACTACAGCGTATTTGCACAGATGGCGATCCTGCTGCTGGCCCTGGTCGTGGCCTTCGCTCTCTATGGGCTCGATCCCTCCGAGCTGGCCTATCTCTGGCTGGGCCTGGTCTGCGCGGCGAATCTTGCATTGGCAGTCGTCAATACGCTGGCCAACTACTCGACCGTCCTCGACGGAACTCTCCAGTTTTTGCTCATGGATGCAATTCTGTCTCCGCTGATCATTGGTCTTTGGATCATCTTCTGGGCCGCCTGGTTTCGGCTGCCGCGGATGGGCCGGATTCACGGCATGGTCTGGAGCCTGGCCGGGCTGCTGGCCATTGGTACGGCCATGCTGCGCGCGCCGCTCTACGGCAGTGTGGTGCCGGTCCATGCCATCGTCTGGCTCTCGCCGCTCACCCTGGCGCTCAAGCTGCTGCTGGGCGTGCTGCTGCTCTGGGTCACGGTGCGCGGCATCCACAACGACAAGACGGAAGGCTGGCTGGCGCTGCCTCCTGTCGTGCTGGTGATCGTTTCGCTGTACTCCAGAGAGCTGCTGGTGCTGCATCTGACGCTAGCCTGGTTTCCCTCTGGGATTCGCCTCAGCTTCGGCGCGATCGCCAACATGCTGTCGCTGCTCATTATCACGGTGCTGCTGCTGCGGCGTTTTCTGCGCAGCCAGCGGGAGCGCGAGCAGTGGCGGCTGGAGATCGAGCAGGCCCGCAGCGTGCAGCAAATGCTGATCCCGGAGGCACTGCCACACGCTCCCGGGTTAACGATTGAAAGCGAATACTGCCCGGCGCAGCAGGTGGGTGGCGACTTCTTCCAGATCCTCCCGCACCCAACGGACCACAGCGTTCTCATCGTCGTTGGCGACGTCACCGGCCACGGCCTGCAGGCCGCCATGATGGTGTCCTTGCTGGTGGGCGCGGTGCGTAACCAGATTGAGACCAGCTTCGATCCGCTGGCCATGCTGCAATCGCTCAACCGTCGCCTGTTGGGTCGCGAGCATGCCAACGCCACCTGCCTCGCTCTGCGCATCGCATCCGACGGTGCCTGCACGCTGGCCAACGCGGGACACCTGCCGCCGTACCTGAATGGCAAGGAGATGGCGATGGAAGGCGCGCTACCTCTGGGCATGGTCGCGGGCGCGGAGTTCTCGGTGATGCAATTTCAACTCGCACCGGGCGACCGGCTGACGCTGTTGACTGATGGCGTGATCGAGGCGCAAAACGAGAAGCGCGAGCTGTTCGGCTTCGACCGCACGGTGGAGCTGCTGCACCAGCAGCAGTCCGCCGCTGCAATCGCCACCGCCGCCCAGGCCTTCGGCCAGCAGGACGACATTACCGTGGTGCGGGTGACGCGGGGATAGAAGCAAAAGCAGACTCCCTGCGGGAGTGACAACCAGAAATGCAAAGGCTGTTGCTCTTCTTGCTGTCATTCCCGCAGGGAATCTGCTTTTGTCGTTGCTTTTCTTGTTGTCATTCCCGAAGGGAATCTGCTGTTGTCGTTGCTTTTCTTGCTGTC
>JAJZCP010000185.1 GCA_021846065.1 Acidobacteriota bacterium | reverse complement strand
ACATCGGCCAGGCCACCTGTCTTGGCAAACGGCACACACTCTGAGGCAGCAAATACAATATGCATCGGAAGACTCCTGCGTTGTTGCGCTGCCGCTTTGGCTCACGCCGTCCGCGGCATCGCTCAAAGGCCAAGTCTACTACGCTCGACATACTCCATCCTGTGCCATTGAAAGCGAGCCACGCCCTGCCGCCCAAATCCAGACTCGGCCAGAACTTCCTCCACGACCACGCCGCCATCGAGCGCATTGTCGATGCCCTTGGACCGCTCGACCAACGCACAGTCGTCGAGATCGGCCCCGGTCGCGGAGCCATCACTGATCTGCTGGCCACGCGCGCCGAGCGGCTGATCGCGGTCGAGGTCGACCCTGCCCTGGCCGCTGCGCTCCGTGAACGCTTCGCCATGACGCAGGCCCAAATAATGCAACCCAGGGTAGAGATCGTCGAGCAGGATGTGCTCACCTTTGACTTTGCCGCCGCTTCACGCCAGATCGGCCAGCCGCTGCTGGTCGTTGGCAACCTGCCCTACTACATCACCTCGCCCATCCTGCTGCACCTGGCAGCCAGTGTCGTCGCGTCAGAACCGTCGCCGCTCGATGCCGCCGTTCTCATGGTTCAGCGCGAGGTCGCCGACCGCGTGACCGCGCAACCCGAAACACGCGACTACGGACTGCTGACCGTACTGTGCGCGCTCCACGGCATAGCCACGCCGCTCTTCACGCTTCCGCCTGATGCTTTTTCGCCACCGCCGGAGGTCCACTCGACGGTCTTCCGCTGGAGATTTGCGCCGCGTTTCCAGGCTCTGGATCTGGATGCCGCATCATTCTCCAGACTGCTCAAATCCGCCTTTGCGCAGAAGCGCAAAACGCTGTCCAACAATCTCCGCGCTGCTGGATACACCGCAGCCCACATTGCACAAGCTCTGCACCAGACCAGCACACCGCCCCAGGCTCGCGCCGAGGAGCTATCGCTCGACCAATTCGCTGCGCTCCATCACGCATTGACCGCCGCTCAGTGATGCGAGCTGCCCATGCTGCCATGCGGCACCCCACCGCCCATGTGCATCGCTCCGCCATGCATTCCACTGTAGTAGGAACCATGTCCCGTTGTGGGCCGCGTCCCGCTCATCGATGTCGCATGAGAGTAAGGCGAACGGATGCCGCCCGGAGCATACGCCAGCCGACCGCCATCGATTCCCTGCTTCACCGAACTCGGCGTCCGGTCGCTCAGATACGTGTACGAGCGCAAATACGAGGTTCGCGCCGCAATCGTCTTCATGGGCGAGATCAGTTGACCGCCTGCCAGCATCGGCTGTCCAGGATGAAATCCCAGATACGCATTGACGCCGCTCGATGGCCTGCGGTCCACCAGAACTGGCTTGTAGCGCAGCGGCCTGGCTGTACCCGGCAATCCGCCCGTCGCCACCACCCGCGCTACGCCCGTTCCCGTTAGCCCGCGTGGCCTCATCGGCAGACGATAATCACCCGGCACATTGCCCATGTTGGCCGCCCAGCGACGGCGACGCCACCACGGATTGCATCCTCCGCGTGGATTCCACCCCCACCCAAAGCCGCCATAGAAATTCCAGCTTCCGCAGTTATACGGCGCGTAACCCCAGTTATAGCCAGAAATCCACACGTAGCCTGCGCCCGGATAACTCGTCCAGTAGCCATATCCATACGGGTCCCAGTTCTGCCCTGCTCCCTGCGCGTCATACGGCGACCACACATACCCTTGTCCCGGCACGTCATACCAGTTGCCGTTGGCATCGAGATCGCTCACGCCTGTCGCTTCCTCGCCGCTCAACTGCACGCTTGCCGGTGTCTTCGCCGACTCCGCAGCCATCGCTGCGTTGTCGCGATCGGTATTCCACTGGTCCCACGAGTCCTGCTGGATCGAGTCTGCCAGGTTATACGCCGTCGGGTCGTTTGGGTCCAGACTCAGCGTCTGCCCTCCATGCGCGTCCACCGCCAGACTATCGCCACGCGTCACATGCACCTGACCGGAGAAGACAGCCATGACCCCAGGATCGGTGTCATAGTTTACGCGCACCACACTGAACGCGCTGGGGACGACGCTTGTTGCCCCGAAATCAATTCTCACCCGGCGACTCTCTGTGCTCGGCTGCAACTCACAGTACACCTGCCCGGCATTGACCACGACTTCCGTCTTCGTATCGCCTTGTGATCCAGCCAGCGCCGTCAGGGTCACCGTGCTATTCGGCGTCACGCGAATAATGTTGCCGTCGTCGATCTGAATTTCGGCTCGTCCGTCATTGCGCGTCACCACTTGGGAGCCTTCAAAAAGCGGCAGATTCACATATGCCGGGTCTGCGACGATCTGGCCATCGACCACCACCTGCACTTGTCCATCCACGCTGCTCAGCCGTGCCGCGCGCGCGTTGCCACCACTTGCACCACTACCATCAGGGCTTTGCGCCAGGCAGGCCGTGGTCAGCGCCACCGCCGAAACAAGTGCATAAGCTCCCGCGCGCCAGCAAACCATCTCGATGCAACTCTTCCCTCTCATGCATGCTCCTTGTCGCCGTATTGCCAGCCGCGGCGCGCTATCTCTTTGCTCAGACCGGAGTTTCCCACGAAAAGTTGCTCCGAATCACACGAAATCCTGTCTTCGCGATCCACGGCAATCTGTCATCCTCGATCCGCTCAAAATCCATTCGTTCAAAATCGATCCGCACAAAAAATATCCCGCTCGCTGCAAGGACGCAGAATTCAGCCGCTGCGCTCTCCGATTTGTCCGCCTCGCAATTCCGCCTAATTGCGGCTCGGCAACCGCTGCATCGCCTGCGTTTCCGCCGTATGCAGATGACAGATCGCGATGGCCAGCGCATCGGCGGCATCGGCTGGCTCAGGAATCTTGTCCAGCGCCAGCAGACGCGCCACCATGAACTGCACCTGCTCCTTGCCCGCCAGCCCATAGCCCACTACGGCGGATTTGATGCTGAGCGGCGCATATTCGGCCACCGGCAACCCCGCCACGCCCGCGGTCAACAGCGCCACGCCACGCACCTGCCCCAGCTTGAGCGCGGACTTCGCATTCACCGAGTAGAAAACCTCTTCAATTGCCACCACATCCGGCGCAAAATGCGCCATCTTTTCTGAGAGTTCCTCAAACACCTGCCGCAGCCGCAGAGGAAGCGACTTCGGCTTGGCCAGACGCACCACCCCGTAGCCCCGGCACAACAGCATCGGCGACCGGGCCGTCGGATCGCTTTCCACCACGCCCCAGCCCGTCACTTCCGTTCCGCAGTCGATTCCCATCACGCGCATCGCCTCTGAGTGTATCTGATTGCTGCGCGGTGGATCCGACTCTCTGCACACCCTCCCAACCGCAGGCGCGGTCATCCTTGTGCGCCCTCGCGCGCAATCGCTTTTCTACGCACGATCCTGCACTTCGGCTTCCGCGCATGTATTGCAGAATTCCTTTGTCAGCCCTCTCTGCCTGCGCGTATACTCGACCCGCAAAACCGGGCTTCGATTTCCCTGTCTTCAAACTCATTTCGCCTCATGCAAGGAGCGCAACATGTCCCTCACACGCCGCCAGTTCACCATCGCCAGCGCAGCCGCCATGGCTGCGCGTTTCGCGCCGCCGCTCATCGCCCAGCCTGCCGACAAACCCGTCGGCTACGCCATCATCGGCCTCGGGCGCATCGCCGATCACTTCATGGACGGCATCCAGCACAGCCCCAACTCGAAGGTCACTGCCCTCGTGAGCGGCCATCCCGACAAGGCCGCGCGCTACGCCGAAAAATATGGCGTTCCCAAATCCTCCATCTACAACTACGAAAACATGGACAGCTTCCGCGACAACCCCAACGTCGATGCCGTCTACGTCGCGCTGCCGAACAGCATGCACGCCGAGTACACCATCCGCTCGGCCAAAGCCGGCAAGCACGTCCTCTGCGAAAAACCCATGTGTATCAACGTGACCGAAGCACACGCCATGATCGACGCCTGCAAACAGGCCAACGTGAAG
>JAJZCP010000184.1 GCA_021846065.1 Acidobacteriota bacterium | reverse complement strand
GTCGCAGCAGTCCAGCCACGATCACTTTGACCAACTGGAGTTGCAGAATATCTCGACGCTTTCGCTGGGTGCGCATGCGGTGAAGTTCGGATTTCGCGCGCGGGATTTCCGCGATGCAAACTACTCCAATGCCGGGTATAACGGCTCCTTCTATTTCTCACAGAACTCGGATTTTTCGACTGCGGAACAGAATCCTACGATCGCCTCGCCGATCCAGCTTACCTATGCGAACGGCAACCAGAATGCACTGGCAAACGTCTTCGACGGAGCGCTGTGGGCCTCCGACGACTGGCGCGTGAGCAACCGGCTGACGGTCTCCGGCGGATTGCGCTGGGAGGCTCAGAATCATGTGGCCGACCACAATGACTGGTCTCCGCGTTTTTCGCTGGCATGGGCGCTGGATGGGAAGCACGGCAAGCCGTCGAAGACGGTGCTGAGAGCCGGATACGGCATCTTCTATGACAGGTTCACGATCGAGAGCCTGCTGGGCATCAACCGCTCACTCGAACAGCAGCAGTACACCGTGCTGAACGACAGTGCAACGACGCAGGCAGAGCTGGCCAACTGCTTTTCGCAGAGCCAGACCAGCTTCAACACGACGGCCTGCAATATTGGGCAGGCGAAGACGCGGACCATCGATCAGGTGACGCCGAACTATCACTCGCCGTATGCGCAGCAGTTTGCGGGAAGCCTGGAACGGCAGCTCACCAAGGTAATGACGGGGACAGTCACTTATCTGCATACGACGGGCGATCATCAACTGGTGGAGATCAACGCGAATGCGCCGTACTTTCCGACATATCAGCCATCGCTGGGCAATATCTATCAGTATCTGAGCGAGGGATTCTTCAAGGAAGATCAGGTGATTCTGAATACGCGGGCACAGATCAATCCGCGATTGGGATTCTTTGGCTTTTATACGCTGAGCATCGCGGATACGGATGGCTCATCGACAGATACGGTGACGACGAACAGCATTTCGCCGGTATCCAATTCGCTGAATATTCATCAGGACTACGGTCGCGCACCGTTTGTTGCGCGCAACACCGTCTTTGTGATTGCGAACTATCTGGGACCGTGGGGGATTCGCTTCAATCCGTTCCTGCTGGCGCGCTCCGGGCATCCATTCAACCTCACACTGCCCAACGATCCGTACGGCGACACGTTTCTGATCCATCGTCCAGGATTGGCGCAGGCCTCCGACTGCACGGCAAACTCGACGCGCTACAAGCAAACTACCTATGGCTGCCTGGACACGCAGCCGACGCTTTCTCCAGGTGAAGCGTTGATCCAGAACTATGCAGGCAACGGGCCTGCGGCTGTCGCCTTCAACCTGCGCATCAGCAAGGAATTTGCCGTGGGACCGAAGCCGACCAGCGCCGCGCACTTCGGATTTCCCGGCGGCGGCCGCCGTGGAGGTGGCGGACCAGGCGGCGGCTTTGGCGGTGGCGGTTTCTCCGGACCTGGCGGACCGGGGATCTTCGGTGGGCCGCAGGTGGACAGGAAATATCACCTGAACTTCAGCATTCAGGCGCTGAATCTCTTCAACAATCACGACTATGGCAGGCCGAACGGAACGGTGATTGCGCCGGGAAATCTGGG
This sequence comes from Acidobacteriota bacterium, assembly GCA_021846065.1. Next base: position 2,406 of record JAJZCP010000184.1, on the reverse strand, counting down.
CAATCAGCCGGATCTTTTCGGGCACTCCCAAAGCATGGCGACCGGATTGTACTCGAATGGCTCTGCGGTCCGGCGCATCTATGCGCAGGCGATCTTCACCTTCTGACCGGAAGTGCGCGGCAAAAGAAAATCCCTGCGTCGCGAAGAGTGCGGCGCAGGGATTTCTCATTGCGGGAGGAACGAGCCAGCTCCGTGCGTCAGTCAGCGGCTTTGCGCGCAGAAGCGGATTTCGGTGTAGCAGTTTTCGGCGCAGCAGTTTTCCTTGATGAAGTCTTCGCGCGAGCGCGAGCGGTCTTTTTCGCGGGCTGTTTTTTTACCGCTGGCGAATCGGGATTGAGGAAACCAGACCAGCGCAGCTCCTTGATCTCGACCGGCGATTTTTTCGCCTTTTCAATGGCCAGCGCTGCGACCTCGCGGACGATCCACTCGAAGTTCTTTTCACCAACGGAGTGGAGGTCGGCGTCGGGCGCCGGGTTCATGAAATCGATGGCATAGGGGATGCCGTTTTCCACGGCAAATTCGACGGTGTTGAGATCGTAGCCGAGAGCGCGACAGAGCTTGAGCGCATCCTGCTCGACGCGCTTCAACAGCTCTTTGTCGTATCGGGGCGGATGCTGGATGTAGCGCTCGGCGTGTGGGCGACGCGGGTCGTAGGGCATGATGTGAACCTTGCGCTGGCCGACGACGTAGCAGCGGAAGTACTCGTTGAAATCGACGGCCTTCTGATACATCATGCACAGGTCGCGAGACTGGTCATAGGCTTCAAAGAACTCGGCGCGCGAGTGAATGTGATAGACATCGCGCCAGCCGCCACCGTCAACGGGCTTCATGAATCCATGCTCGCCGACGTACTCGAAGACGGCATCCCAGTTGAGCGGATATTCGAGGTTGCGCATGGAGCGATCCGTGGTTCCCTCGGGATGGCGCTTGTGGGGCAGGATGACGGTGGGCGGGACGGCGACGCCGAGCTTTGCGGCCAGTGAGTAGTTGAAGAATTTGTCGTCGGCGGACCACCAGAACGGATTGTTGATGATGGCCGTGCCGTGCAGGGCAGCGTGCTTGAGAAATGCTCGATAGAAGGGGATGTCGTGGGAGATGCGATCGACGAGAACGGCGTAGCGCGGCTGCTGGTTGAGATGGACTGCGCCGGTCTCGACAAATTCAGCGACAATGCCGTCGATGCGCAGGGAGTTGATGCGCTCGACAAGCGCGCCCGGAAAGCTGTTTTCCATGCCGAAAAGGACACCGATCTTTTTCATGCTGCATACCCTCCGGAGAAATTCGCGCACTGGGCGTCAGAATCCCGCACCCGATCAGTGTACGGCACCGAAGATAGGACGGAAATGGGCGGTTGGCGATCATTTGCGCGGATGAACCGGAGCGGGAAACCACGCAGAAGCGACTGCCGTGACCAGAAGAATGGAAGCAAGCGTGGCGAGTGAAGCCGTGACGGGAATCTGAATCCAGTGGTTGAGCAGCATTTTGCAGCCGACAAAAGCGAGCAGCACGGCGAGGCCGAGGTGAAGGAAACGCAGCCGATCGAGCAAATCCGCGAGAACGAAGTAGAGCGAACGCAGACCCAGGACGGCGGCGATATTCGAGGTGTAGACGACGAAGGGATTGTGAGAGAGAGCGAGGACGGCGGGGATGGAATCGACGGCGAAGAGCAGGTCTGTGAGTTCGACGGCGAGGATGACCCAGAGCAGTGAGGGAGAACGCTGCTGAAGGCGGCGCAGCCACGAAGGCGAAATCGCTTCGCGCGCGGGATCTTCGCGGAGCAGTCGCAGCGCGGCGACCAGCAACAGCGCACCGAAGAGGAACTCGATCCAGGAGAGACGGGCCAGTAGCGTGATGCCGATGGCGATGCACAGCGCGCGCAGGACTACGGCTCCGCCGACGCCCCAAAGCAGGACGCTGCGCTGGTCACGAGGTCCGAGGCCGAAGCTGCGGAAGAGCAGCAGAAAGACAAAGAGATTGTCGATGCTGAGCGAGGTTTCAACAACGTAGCCGCTGATAAATTCCAACGCGGGCTGACGCCCCTGACGCGCGTTGAGCCAGAAGGCGAAGGCCAGCGCGAGCAGCGCGATCGTGATACTGGAAACCAGAGACAGCGCGGTCTTGCGGCGATCGGAAGTGCCGACGGGCAGCAGCGCATCGCCAAGCACCAGCAGCAGAACGACAACGTGGAAGCCGATCCACCAGGAAAGCGGCGCGCCGGCGATGGTGTGCGCAAGCATTCGTATCGATGGTAACGCAGTGCGAAGGCATTGCATGCAGCAGACGCGCGCTTTGCGCGCCACGGACGGTGGCGGCGCTCCCGCTGGTCGCGGATGGCGCTGGCTGAGAACGCCGAGGAGAAGCGCGGGGAGATTTTTGCGGGAAGGACAACAGGAAGGGCAAAAGCAA
>JAJZCP010000009.1 GCA_021846065.1 Acidobacteriota bacterium | reverse complement strand
AAAACTCGTTGCCACAGGGCTGTGTGGCGAAACGAACCATCAGGACGGGAAATGGGCAGAACAGCAAAGTTTCTCACGCCGTTCAGTGTAGTTCACCGCTCCACCCCCTGCACCCTGTCAGACTCGTTCCACCCATCCATAAGCGCAATTCGCCCCGACGCCAAAATCCTGTCAAGCCCCCTGAGGCAAACTTTTTTCTTCAGGCCACCTTTCCGCGCACCCAAAATCGTCCCGATCCCATCCCTTTTCAATCACTTCTATCCACCCCGCCGCGCTCATAAAAAACGCAAAATAACTCCCGAAAAATGGCAGGCATTTCTTGGCCTTTGTGCTAACTTCATTTCTGTCCTTATTTTTTGCTGTCATTCCCGCAGGGAATCCGCTTCTGCTCTTTTGTTTGTCATTCCCGCAGGGAATCTGCTTTTGTTTTTTGGTTGTCATCCCCGCCTGGAATCTGCTTTTCCCGTCGCATCCTCCACACCCCATCGAGGACCACCACTGCCGTGCGACGAGCGAAGCTCGTCGCTTCTCCATACAACGCGGTGCCTGTCGCGATTCAAATCTCGGATTCCGAGTTGCAGTTACCAAAATATAAACTCAAACCCCAACTGTAGTTTGCAAGAAAATTAATATACCCCCCCCTAGGGGTAGTAACCAGCCAGGTAGCAAATCAGTTAACACCGCAGACGCTCGCCGCGCGATCCACTTTCATACCGTGAGGGCAGCAGGCACAGAACTCTGCGCTACTCACCCGGCGGATCGGACGCATCTCCACCTTTTGGTCGAAGACGCTGTCCATCGCTTAGCCGTTATACTGCAAGGCGTAGTCCTTGCCGTCCGTTTCGCAGGAGTGTCGCTTGACCGTTTCGCGCAGAGGTTTTCTCCGTTCGCTCTCGCGCACGGCGCTGGTGCTGTCTTTGGAAGACGTGCTCTCGCTGGCGCGTCCGCTTTTTGCCCAGCAGCCGCAAGCGCCTGCCGCGGGTATGTCGCGGCCCACCTACAGCGCCCCTGCGCAGGCTGCCACCGGTGGCCTTCACTCACCCATCGCTGGAACTCCGCTCGGGCTGACCTTCCTCGATGTCGCTCGCGAATCCGGCCTCAACGCGAAGACCATCTACGGCAACGAGCACAAGAACAAGTATCTGCTCGAAACCACCGGCTGCGGCGTGGCTTTCTATGACTACGATCAGGACGACTGGCTGGACATCTTCCTCGTCAACGGCTGGCGTCTCGACGGCTTTCCCAAGGGGCAGGAGCCGATCTGCCATCTCTTCAAAAACAACCGCGACGGCACGTTTACCGATGTGACGCAAAAGGCGGGACTGGCGCGCTCCGGATGGGGCCAGGGCTGCTGCGTCGGCGATTACAACAACGACGGCTGGAACGATCTCTTCATCAGTTACTACGGCCAGAACGCGCTCTATCGCAACAACGGCGACGGCACCTTCACGGAAGTCACCAAAGAGGCCGGACTCATCCAGCCCAAGCTGCGCTGGAACTCCGGCTGCGCGTTTCTGGATTATGACCGAGACGGCCACCTCGATCTCTTCGTCGGCAATTACATCGACTTTGACATCAAGACCGCGCCGGATCCCGCCGATGCCGGATGCGCGTACAAAGGCATCACGGTTGCCTGTGGTCCGCCGGGCCTCGAAGGTGGACGCAACATCCTCTATCACAACAACGGGGACGGCACGTTCACCGATGTGAGCGAAAAAGCAGGCATGAATACCGCCATCGGCACGTATGCTCTTTCGGTCGCAGTCGGCGACCTGGACGGCGATGGCTGGCCGGATATCTACGTCGCCAATGATTCCACAGCAGCGACGTTTTATCAGAATCAGAAGGACGGAACATTCAAGGATGTCGCCATCGAAGCGGGCATCGCGTACTCGCCCGACGGCAAGCCGCAGGCCGGAATGGGCGTCTCGATCGGCGACTTCAACCGCGACGGCCAGATGGATATTGTGAAGACCAACTTTGCCGGCGACACCGATTCGCTCTATGAGAATCTGGGCGACGGCACCTTTGAGGATCACACCTATCTCTCGGGTCTGGGCGTGAACACGCGCTATCTGGGCTGGGGCGTGGGCTTCTTTGACATGGACAATGACGGCTGGCTCGACATCCTCATCTCCAATGGCCATGTCTATCCGGAAGTGGATGGCACGGCGATCGATGCGCCCTATGCCGAGCACAAGTACCTCTATCGCAACCTGCGCAACGGCCAGTTTGAAGAGGTGACTAAGCAGGGTGGTCCGGGCATTACCGCGCCTGCTCCGGCACGCGGCTGCGCCTTTGGCGACTATGACAACGATGGCGACATGGATGTGGTGGTCAACTGCATCAACGACCTGCCGCAACTGCTGCGCTGCGACTCGACATGGACTCATCGCAACTGGATCAAAATCCGGCTGGTCGGCACAAAGAGCAATCGCACCGGCATTGGCGCGCAACTGCGGCTGACGGCGCAGGTCGATCCCAAAGCGCCCAAGCCCATGCTGCTCATCGACGAGGTCCGCTCCGGCGGCAGCTACTACTCGCAAAACGACTTTCGCCTGCACTTTGGCCTCGATCAGGCGAAGACCGTGGACACGCTGGAGATTCGCTGGCCCTCTGGAACGGTGGATACGCTGAAGGCGTTAGCCGTGAACAGGCTGTATGTCATTGAGGAAGGCGGAAAGATTCTGAAGACACAGGCGATGGATGGCTTCGTGAAAAAATCCTGAGCGAAGGAAATCAGCCCGCTGTGCCGCCGACCGTCATCCGGTCAAGCTTGATCGTCGGCATGCCCACGCCCACAGGAACCGATTGTCCGGCCTTGCCGCAGGTGCCAATGCCTTCATCGAGCCGAAGGTCGTGGCCCACCATCGAGACGTAGCGCAGCGCCTCCGGGCCGTTGCCGATCAGCGTTGCATCGCGCACCGGAGCGGTGATCTTACCGTCCTCGATCAGGTAGGCTTCCGAGGCGGAGAAGACAAATTTTCCGTTTGTGATGTCCACCTGTCCGCCGCCAAAGTTGACCGCATAGAGGCCGCGCTTGACGCTGCGCAGGATCTCTTCCGGTTCGTCCTGTCCGGCCAGCATGTACGTGTTGGTCATGCGCGGCATGGGGATGCACTGGTAGCTTTCGCGCCGTCCGGAGCCGGTGTTGGCCGCCCCGGTCAGCCGCGCCGAGAGCTTGTCGGTCAGGTAGCCGCGCAGGATTCCGTTTTCGATGAGCACGGTTTCCTGCGTTGCCGACCCTTCGTCGTCCACATTGAGCGAGCCGCGCCGCCCAGCCATCGTTCCGTTGTCCACCACGGTCACTTTTTCGCTCGCCACGGCGTGGCCAATCAGGCCAGAAAACGCCGATGTGCCTTTGCGGTTGAAGTCCGCTTCGAGGCCGTGGCCCACAGCTTCATGCAGCAGAATTCCCGGCCATCCCGGACCCAGCACCACTTCCATCTCGCCTGCTGGCGCCGGACGCGCGTCCAGTTGCAGAATCGCGCCACGCGCTGCTTCCCGCGCCATGTGCTCGGGGCTTTTCGTTTCGGCGAACTGCTCCATGCCAGCTCTGCCGCCGCCGCCAGCGCTGCCGCGCGTGGTGTTTTGCGCGTCCTGGGCGATGACAAAAACATTCAGCCGGGCCAGCGGCTGCGTGTCGCTGGCAAAGGCTCCATCCGAGCCGATGACGAGGATGCGCCGCAGCTCTTCGGCATAGCTGGCGCGCACCTGCACGATGCGCGGATCGAAGGCGCGCGCGGCCCGGTCAGCACGCTGGATCAGTTCCAGCCGGGCTGCAAGGTCCAGGTCGAATCCGCCGAGCGGAACCGGATAGAGATCCGTGCTGCGAGCATCCTGAAAACCAACGATGGGCTGCTTCGCCGGGCCGCTGGCGATCATCGCCGCAGTGCGTGCCGCGTGCAGCAACCGTTCCGGGCTGAGATTGTCGGTGTAGGCGTAGCCGGTGCGTTCGCCTGCGATGACGCGCACGCCGCAGCCGACGCTCGTGCCGGTGCTGGCCGATTTGACGATCTGCTCTTCGATGCCGAGCGAGGTAGCCGTGACTGATTCAAAGTAGAGATCGGCAAACTCGCCGCCCGCGCTCAGCGCCTCGCCCAGGCAGCGCTCCAGCAGCCGCTCGGTGATGCCGAACTTCTGAAAGAAATAGTGACGATGATTCTGCGGCTCGGTTGGCGGGGGAGTGAGTGCGTTTGGCGCAGTTTCCATGTCTTCAGTGTACGCTGGCAGGGAATTGCCGGCGTGGGTTGTGCGCGGCTGCGCATCCCTCTCTGGTGCCGGATCGGGATGCGGCGCAAGGCCGCCGCATGGTACGCTGCTCAACATGAAACGAATTGCGCTCGTTCTTTTTGTTCTTGTGCTTTGCGTCACACCGAGTTATGCGGCCGGTCGCAAGCACCATTTTTTTCACCACAAACATCACCATTCCCGCGGTCACCGCCACGCGCATCGCTCGGCGCAAAAAAACAGTGGTACAAAGGGCGCGGCCGCAACGAAGACAACGACAGCGGCAAAGTAGAAGCACGGAAGCACGAGGACAGTCATGACACTGGATACGACACTGGAAGTGATGAAGTACCCGATTGGAAAGTTTTCCCGTCCCGCCGAGAGCACGCCGGAACTGCGCGCGGCCAGCATCGAGACGCTGCGCCAGTTGCCGCGCGCCCTGCGCAAGGCGGTGGAAGGGTTGAACGAGCAGCAGCTTGACACGCCGTATCGCGAAGGCGGATGGACGGTGCGCCAGACGGTGCATCACCTGGCCGACAGTCACATGAACTCCTATGTGCGCTTCAAGCTGGCGCTGACCGAGGATTGGCCCGCGATCACTGCCTACGACGAGGCAGCCTGGGCAGAGTTGCCGGATAGCGTGCGGCTTCCGGTGGAGGTCTCGCTCGCGATGATTGACGTGCTTCATGCGCGTTGGGTCGCGTTGCTGGAGTCGATGAGTGAGGAGCAGTTTCTGGAGCGGGGCTACGTGCATCCGAAGAGCGGCCGACAGTCGCTGGCGCTGGCGCTGGGCATCTATGACTGGCACAGCCGCCATCACACGGCGCACATCGTGCGGCTACGCCAGACCAAAGGCTGGTAGCCTCGCTTGTCCGCGGATGCCAAGAGGGAAGTCTGGAGCAGCGTTACCGGGGCTGAGCAGTCGGCCGAGAAGCTGGCTGAGGCTGTTGAGCGCTACATTACAGACCATCCTGAATCGGCAGTGCTCGAAGACGGCACGCTTCTCTTTGATCTGCGTCTGGCGCGTTATTCCCTTTCGCTCGCGCATGGCCGTTGTCTGCTGCAGTTCTGGAGTGAAGAGCGGAATCTGGTGCGGACTGTGGTGGATGCGCAACTGCGCGCTGGTTGTCTGCGGCTCATCACGCGGCGGATGGGGGTGAGCAAACCGGGCGCTCTGGAGATTGTCGGCCAGCGCGACCGGCGGACACCCACTGCGCGCGAAAGCGAGCGCCGACAGTATCAGCGGCTGCTGGAGCGCGTGCTCAGGCGGCAATTTCCAGACTGGACGCCGGATGGTTTCCGTTCCGCGGCTGACCTGGAACACAGCTTCGGGCCTGCCTATGTGCGCGGACAACTGCTGCAGGGCAGCCGGGGAATGCAGGCTGAAGCGGTGATCGGCGTCGGCGCTGCGGAGTCCAGGGCGGTCGTTGATGGTGTGCTCACGGTCGGGCTGCTCTGGATGGACCATTGCCGCACGCACAATGTGGGCAAAAGCGCTCGCCAGCGACACTACGGCGCTCTGCGCGTGATTGTGCCCGTTGGAATGGAGCAGACGACGGCCGCGCGCATGAGATGGCTGCACCCGGGGCTGGCTGCCTGGAGACTTTTCACGCTGGATGAAAAGACCGAAGAATTGACCGCCGTTGAGATTCAAGAAGACGGAAATCAAAGCCTTCGCCTGACCCATGCCTTTGATGCGCAGGCAGCGATTGAGCGGGCGCAGCCGGGCATAGAAACACTGCTTGCGCTGTTGCCGGCTCATTCTGCCGCTTGCGTGGAGGTGCGCGCCAGGGAAGCGACCGAAGTCGCGCTTCTGCTTGAGGGGCTGGAGTTTGCGCGAATCCGGCAGCAGGCCGCCTATGGATCGTTTGCTCGAACGTTTGAGGTCACCTTTGGCGCTGGTGGAAACGAAACGCCACTCAACGAGGAGACAGAGCCGCTTTGCCGATCCCTGCTGGCTCGTCTCTTTGCCGCGCGTCATCCCAATGGAACCATCAAGGATGCGCTCTTTCGTTTGCAGACGGAGCGGTGGCTGGAGTCGCGCATCCGAACCGGGATGGTGGAGTTTTTGCCCTCGCTGCGGCAGGAGTTTCTTTACACGCAGGTGCCTGCAATGGCCAGCGGAGATCGCGGCATGATGGACCTGCTCACCGTGGACCGCTCCGGCCGCATGGTGATTCTCGAGGTGAAAGCCGACGAGGACCTGCATCTGCCGTTGCAGGCGCTCGACTACTGGATGCGTGTGCGCGCGCTGCATGGCGACCGCGGACTGGACCGTGCGACAGGGCGCGTGCTGGATGCATTTCAGCGCAACGGATATTTCCCCGGCGTGGAGATCTCCGATTCGCCGCCAAAGATTCTGCTCGTCGCTCCGGCGCTGCGCATTCATCCGGCAAATGAGATCGTCCTGCGATACCTTTCGCCGCAGGTGGACTGGGAACTGCTGGCCGTCGGCGAGGACTGGCGAAGTTCGCTGAAGACGGTCTTTCACAAGCGCCGGGAGTAAAAATCGATCTCCGCTTGCCGCGGCCTGCGTCGATCTATCTCAGCTTTCCGCCACGCTCTTCCAGAGCGAGCACTGCAAATCCGGTCGCGGCGTCGCGCATGAATTTCCCCACGTCCGACTCAGGGTTGCGCTTGGATTCACCGACTCTTTCTCCAGGCGTGAGCGCATTCGGCGTTCGCGGCGTCCCGTGTATGAGATACACATCTTTATCCGGGAAATCGAAGCACAGAAATGCTGGAGGTTGCAATGCAGCGAATGCAGATGTTGAGCGGCGGCAGAGCCGCATCATGGTCAAGGAAGCGGTTGCGTTTTACAATCGTTGCGCTGCTCTGCGTGGTCGCGCCGGGGGTTCGCGCGCAGAGCAGTCCGGCGACGGATACGGAAGCGAGCTTTCGTCTGTTTCCGCTGCATTCCATCACGGATATCAATCAGGCGGAAGATTTGCAGACGACGCTGCGGAATCTGGTTCCGCGGGCGAAGGTCTATTACGTCACGTCCGCCAATGCCATTGCCGTGACGGCCAATTCGCAGCAAATGCAGTTGATCGAGACGATCGTTGCCGATCTCGACAAGGCGCGAGTGATGTATCGGCTGACCTACACGCTGACTGAAAGCGGCACGGGAGGCGAGACGAAAACTGAGCACGAGTCGGTGATGCTTTCTGCGTCCGGCGAAACGGTACTGCGGCAGGGAGTGCGTGTGCCGCTGGTGACGAGCACTTCAGCCAAAGGCGACCAGGGAACGCAGGTCCAGTACATCGACCTCGGACTGCGAATCGACGCCTCGCTCGAAGGCGTCGGCCAGGGACTCCGCCTGCACTCCACGATCGAGCGGTCGAGCATCGCAGATCAGAAATCAACCGTCCCGCCGGACCCGGAGATTCGCCAGGTCAAACTCGACGAGCGCTCGCCTCTGGCCGAAGGGAAAAGCATTTCCATCGGGACGCTCGATCTCTCGGATGGCAAAGTCGAGATCAGCGTGAGGGCCGAGGCTATCCCGTAGGCCTCAGCCGGAGCAGGCGAATGCCGAGGATGAAAGCGCGTGCCCGACATTCGCGTCTTCGGTGTCCGGGAGTTCTTCGGCAGCGGTCGAGCCGGCCAGCCGTGACTCGAAGAATCGATCCACGACATCAAGAACCTCGCGGCCCGTCTTCGCGACGAAGACCTGCTGGCGCAGCTTTGCGCCGCCCGCGACGCCGTGCGTGAACCACGAGGCGAACTGCTTCATCTTGCCCGCCGTCTCGCCGTGGCGAGCGTCGCGTGGCAACGACTGGCTGGCCTCGGCCTCAGCCAGCAGCATCTGGAAGTAGGTACGGATCATGCGCCAGCGGTCGGCTTCCGTGGGTCTTGTATAGCTGCCCGTAGCCGTATACTCGGCGATCTGGCGGAAGATCCACGGATTGGACGGGGCCGCGCGACCGATCATCACCGCGTCACAACCCGTCTGGTCCACCATGGCCGCGGCGTCCTCGGGAGTGCGGATGTCGCCGTTGCCGATGACCGGAATACGGACCGCGTCCTTGACGGCGGCGATCCACTCCCAGCGCGCCTGGCCGTTGTATGCCTGTTCGCGGGTGCGGGCGTGGAGCGCGACGGCATTCAGTCCTTCGGACTCAGCCATGCGGGCCAATTCCACGCAGATGATCGAGTCGTCGTTCCAGCCAAGGCGAAATTTGACGGTGAAGGGAAGGCTAACGGCAGCGCGCACGGCGCGGAAGATTTCGCCGATGCGCGGCAGGTCGCGCAGCAGGCCAGAGCCGCCGTTGCAGCCGACGACGCGCTTGGCCGGGCAGCCGAGGTTCAGGTCCACGGTGTCAAAGCCGGTCTGCTCGACGATGCGCGCGGCCTCGGCAAGCGTCTCCGGATTGGAGCCGAAGATCTGCGCCGCGATGGGGTGCTCGTCCTCATAAAAAGTGAGATAGCGTTTGCGCTTGGATTCGCGCATGCGGGAGAGTCCGTCGGCGGAGGTGAATTCGGTCATCAGCAGGCCGCAGCCGGATTGCTGGTTGGTAACGGTGTCTTCGATGGCTGCGGGGCTTGCCGGATGAGCGCTGCTCGCCGTGAAAAGACTGGCATGACGGATAAAGCGGCGGAAGACCGTGTCCGTGACCCCGGCCATGGGCGCGAGCACCGTTGCCGGAGCGACCGTGACGGGTCCGATGGCAAAGGAAGCCGGGACGCGCGCCGTGGCGGGCATCGCGTGCTCGATCGGATTGTCCCAGTTCTTTTTCACGGTGAAACCCTTGCCTGCCATGCCATCCTCAACGATTCCGCCTGGGCTGCTGACTTTGCCCACGCAACAAGGCCTCCGCCGCAGCGGAGGCCCGGATAAAGCCACGCTGGAAGCGGGTTACTTCGCTGCGGTCTTTTCGGCGTATTTGCGACGGAAGCGCTCGACGCGGCCCGCCGTATCGACCAGGCGCTGTTTGCCGGTGAAGAACGGGTGGCAGTTGGAGCAGATTTCCACGCTGATCCGGCCTTTGTGGGTGGAGCGCGTTTCAAATGTGTTGCCGCAAGAGCAATGAACCTGAACGGCTGCGTAGTCGGGGTGAATACCTTGTTTGGGCATGGTGACAGATACCTTTCCTGCAATTCTCTCAGTTTACAGCGAGCCTGCTTTGGAAGCAACCATGAACTAGCCGATCACGGCTGCTCGCGCCCGCCGACCCAGCCGCACGACGCATCGCGTGGGCAGTTTTTCCAGAGGAATGACGGATTGCGTCGCCGTTTCGCCGTCCAGTTTCACGGCGCGCTCGGCGATTTTACGGCTGGCTTCGGCGCCGGATGTGGCCAGTCCGAGCGCGGTCAGCAATTTGGGCAGCCGAATTGCCAGCGCTCCGGGCGCGCCGGATGGCCCAACGAGGTCGGCATAGGCGACAGCGACCTCCTCGATGTCTTCGCTGACGGCCTTCTGCTGAAACATCTGCGCCCAGTTCTGGTCGGCTCGCTCTGCCTCGCTTGCGCCGTGAAAGTCGGTCACGATCGTGCGCGCCAGGCGCTTTTTTGCCTCCATCGGGTGCAGCGCGCCTTCGGCTACCTTGGCGCGCATGGCCTCGACTTCAGAGGTCTTCAGGTCCGTCAGCAGCGCCCAGTACTTCCACATCAGTTCGTCGGAGATCGACATCAGCTTGCCATACATCTCTGCCGCCGGCTCGTGGATTCCAATGGCGTTGCCGAGCGACTTCGACATCTTCTGGATGCCGTCCAGCCCTTCCAGAATCGGCGTCATCAGCACGATCTGCGGCTTCTGTCCGCTGACTCGCTGCAACTCGCGCCCGCACAACAGATTGAACTTCTGGTCCGTGCCGCCCAACTCCACGTCGCACTCCAGTGCAACGGAGTCATACCCCTGCATAACGGGATAAAGAAACTCGTGCAGCCCAATGGGCTGTTCGTTGTCATAGCGCCGATGAAAGTCATCCCGCTCCAGCATCTGCGAGACCGTAAACTGCGCAGCCAGACGGATCGTCCCTTCAAACCCCAGTCGGTCCAGCCACTCGGAGTTGAAGCGCACCTCGGTTCGCTCGCGGTCAAGAATCCGAAAGACCTGCTCCTGATAGGTGCGCGCGTTTTCGGCAATCTGTTCGCGGGTCAGAGGTTTGCGCGTGACATTTCGTCCGGTCGGGTCGCCGATCAGTGAAGTGAAATCGCCGACCAGGAAGATTACCTGATGGCCCAGTTGCTGGAAGTGTCGCAGCTTGCGCATGAGAACGGTATGGCCCAGGTGCAGGTCGGGCGCGGTTGGATCGAAGCCAGCTTTGACGCGCAGCGGTCTGCCGGTCTTGCGGCTCTCTTCCAGTCGCTCGATCAGGTCGCTTGTGCGGATGATCTCCGCCGCGCCTTTTTCCAGCAGGTCCAGTTGTTCTTGCACAGGGGCGAATTCAAATGCTGTGGTGCGCATAGCCACAGTATAGATTCCCAGAGCATCAGTTTTCCGATGCTCCCACCCGCTGCTTGCGCAGCGCCTCTGCGCTCAACGCATCGGCAGCGCGCAGTTGGGGAAACAGCCATGCCCACAGGCCGGTGACAACGAGGGAACCGATTCCGCCGACCACGGTCGCACGGACAGCGCCCATCCACTGCGCGGTGATACCGCTTTCAAACTCGCCCAGCTCATTCGATCCGCCGAGGAATAAAGCATTCACCGCACTCACACGGCCACGCATCTCCGGCGGCGTCGCCAGTTGCAGCAGGCTGCTGCGGATGACCACGCTGATCATATCCGCTGCACCGCCGATGGCGAGCGCAATCAGGCTCAAGGTCAGGTTATGCGAGAGTCCGAAGATCACCGTGGTTACACCAAAGATGGCCACGCCGGCGAAGAGCTTTGTCCCAGCCCTGCGTCGCAGCGGAAACCGCGCCAGCACCATCGACATGCACAATGCGCCCAACGCCGGCGCAGCCCGCAACATGCCCAGGCCGCGGGCGCCGGTGTGAAGCACCTCTTCGGCGAAGATGGGCATCAGTGCGACGGCTCCGCCCAGCAACACGACGAAGAGGTCAAGCGAAAGCGATCCGATGAGCAACTGCGTGTGTCGTACAAAACGGAATCCGGCAAGGATAACTTCCATCGAAGCCGCGCGATGTTCCATCCTTCCCAGGCGCAGAGTAATTCGCCCCACGCGCGCGAGAAAAAAGACCTGCGTGCAGAGCGTGAAGACATAGACAACAGCGGCTCCTGCCAGCGAGCGCTCGAAACCCACTCCCGGCAACGTGAAGAGCAAGCCGCCCAGGGCAGGACCGATAATGTTTGCCGTCTGGAAGATCGCCGCGCCCCACGTCACCGCATTGACAAAATGCTCCTCCGGCACCAGATGCGGAACCAGCGCTGAACTGGCCGGTCCGGAGAATGCACGCCCGGTCCCGATCAGCACAAGCACCACATACACCAGCTCGACATGCCGGACTCCGCTCAACGCAATCGCCAGCAGCGAGCCGGTACACAGCATCTGCAACGAGTAACAGACGAGGATAATATTTCTGCGATCAAATCGATCTGCAACATGCCCGGAGGGCAAGAGAAACAAGAGGCCAGGCAGGAACAACGCCAGGCCCGTCAATCCGAGATCGAGCGCCTTGTGCGTCATGGCGTAAACCTGCCATGCAACAGCGACCGCCTGCGCCTCCGCGCCCATGATGACCGCAAGGCGCGCGGACTGATAGCGGCGAAAGTTGGCCGACGCAAAAGCTGCCAGCCCTTCTCCGCTTCTTTTCTGTCGTATTCTCTCTTGCTGACTCTCTGCTTCGCCTGCTGCGTCGGCCGCCATATCTTTACCGTTATACGCTCTCCACCGATGGGCCCGCGTCAAAGCGACGCAACGATCTCTCTGGCGCTATGAACAACGCCTGCTTTGCGTCGGCTTATTCCCAGCCTTCGATGACCATGCCTGCGCTCAGGCCTCGAGGGCGCTTGGCCTCAGGATAGGATGCAGTCTGGCTTCAATACGGTTTGGAGTGGACCGTGTTCCTTCCGGCTTGCGGGTTGTTTTGGCAGCAAGCTGCGCCTCGCGCGCCTGCTCCCGTCGCCACGCCTCGGAGCCTCGCTTCTCGCTGGAGTTTTCGCCAGTCCTGGTGTTCGAACCTGCCGTGGGTTTGGCTACAACACGGCTTGGTGGCTCCGAAATTTCTGAAGTTCGCAGTTGCATGGCTGGCGGCGCAACGGGCACTGTGCGATTCGCGAATGACTTCTGCGAACCATTTTCCAGCATTGGTTGCGTGGTCACGGGCTTGGATGCCAGTTTTGTCGCATCCATATTCACGCTCGACGGCTTTTCTTTGGTCGGAATCAGACGCGCCGAGGATTCATATTCTCCAAAATCAGAATCGAACTGCAATGTGGTTTTCGGCGTGATCTCAACCGAGTCCATAGCCGTCTGCATCTCCTCTTCCACGACCGCTCGCACGCCCAATGCACGCGTCACAAAGAAGTCATCCACCAGCTTGTGCAGGCATTTCTGCCCGCAAAGGTGCCGCGCTCGCGCTCGCCGTTTCCCCAAAGCGGCCCATGTTCCCAGCCGCAGCTCACCGTCCCGCTCTATCGCCACATACCAGTGATTGGTCGCTCGCTTTTCTGCTCCGCACATATCGCAACTGATCGTCTGACGGATCACTGTGTTCTCCCCCGATTCCATTCATGCCCGACGCCCTGCGTCCAGGAATCCTCTCTTGTCATTCGACCCTGAATCGGCTTCTTGTGGAAAGAAATAATAAGAGTGGATTTAGAGTTGCGGGCTAGATGGGGAAGCGCTCATCTGCATGTTCTGAAACAGAACAGGCGCGGCAGTCGCCGCGCCTGATTGCTGCCCTTCGTCCAAGTCTGCCGTGCTTCACTCGCGCGGAGCGAAGTAGCCTTTCTTGGCGCGTACCTGATAGCGGCGATCCAGACTATAAAGATAGATGGTCCGAAAGGCGCCGTCCGTCTTGAAGTCCGCAGGTGTGTAGGTGAGCAGGTACTGGCTCCTCAACTCCTCGGAGATGCTGTTGAAGCCGTTTACCATGTCTTCCATGGAGGGCGGGAAAAAAGCCCGACCGCCAGTGGCTTCAGCCAGCTTTTTGAGCGAGTCGTCGCCGCGCCCACGGCTGGGTGTCCAGTTGGTGCTGATGGCATAGATGATGGTCTCGGCTCGCTGGCACATCTTGATGGCCTCGTCAATATATACGCGGCTCTGATTGTCATTCCCATCGGAGATGACGACGATTGCGCGACGCACAGGCTCCTGGCCGCGCGTCTCGGATAGCTGCTTGTCACGGCAGGCGGAGTACACCGCGTCATAAAGCGCGGTGCTCCCGCCCGACCGCAGCTTGTTGACGCCCGTCTCCAGCGCGTCCAGGTTGTTCGTCCAGTCCTGTGTCAGGGTGGGCGTCGAGTCAAAACCCATCACAAACGCTCGATCCGCCTTGGATCGCAGCACTTGCAGCAGAAACTGTGTGGCGGATTGCTTCTCAAAGTCAAACCGTTGACGGATGGAGGTACTGGTATCGACGACCAGGCCTACGCGCAGCGGCAGATTGGTCTGCTGCATAAAGCTCGTCACGCGTTCCGGAGCCTTCTGGTCATCCAGCAGGGCAAAGTCCTTGAGCTGAAGATTCGGAATAAACTCGCCGCGCTTGTTGGTCACCGTAAAGATCAGGTTCACCTCGTTGACGTTGCGCACAATCTTGAAGCTTGAGCTTTGATCGCCACTCGCCGCGTTTTGCTGTGGCGATCCGGTGGGCTGGCCCACCTGCGCGCTGCCAGCCTTCAGCGTTGTGGTTGCGGGTTGAGTGCTGGAGGCGCCTGTGGTCTGCGCCGCGCACACAGCCACCATCATGCTGCACATGGATACTGCTATGAATCGTTGAAGACTGCTGTTTATGGTCGACATACTATAGCTGATTTTAACAACCCTCCCGAAGTCTTTACCGAGCAGGCGCGCAATGATTCCTGCGCATCAAGAGTCCAGCCAGCGCCGTGTGCCGCCTTAAGCCAAAGGCGGACACATCGCAATTGGACAACCATGGCCTTGAAATCGTACCTTGTAGCATCAAGTTGGGATCGACTTAAATTCGGCTCAACGCCCATTTCAGCATCTCCACCCGGGGATTTTCGAGGTCCGCAGCCATGTTCTTTCTGTCGAAGGGGTCAACTTTACGCGGCACATCCTCCTGCGTGTCGTTCGCTGCCGGGGCGATGTTGTGCGCTGGTTCTGCACTGCTTGTCGCTGCAACGCCATCTCGCCCACCCATCACCAGCATCAGCCACATTGCCACGTATGCCGCGGATATGCAGGCGACGGAGCGCTACTATGTGGAAAGCATTGGCGCTGTGCGAGCGCCGGATCCGGAAGATCCACGCGGCGTGCGCTATATGCTCAGCGCAACTCAATTTGTTGAGGTTCTTCCGCTGCCCGCCAACGCCGGCATCAATCGCCTGGATCACACCGCATGGAATACCACGGATGCCGAAGGCCTGCGCGCGTATCTTGCCGCCAAAGGCTGGAAGACGCCGTCGCATATCACCAAGCTGGCCGATGGAAGCCGCACCTTTCGCGTACATGATCCGGAGAACAACCTGGTTGAATTCGTGCAGCCACCGGCCCATCCTCATCCGGTCCAGGCGCCACGCGCCATTGGCCACCACATCATCCATGTCGGCTTCATGGTCCACTCCCGCGCCACGGAGGACACGTTCTATCGCGCCCTGCTCGGATTTCGCCCCTACTGGTTTGGCGGCATGCACGATGACAAGATCGACTGGGTCTCGCAGCAGGTGCCGGATGGCCACGACTGGCTGGAGTACATGCTGACCAGCGGTCCATCGGGCAGCGGTATTCCTGCCAACATGACGCAGCGGGCGCTCGGCGTTCTGGATCATCTGTCGATCGGTGTCGTCTCAGTTCCTGCCGCTTACAAGATGCTGGTTGATCAAAACCGCCTCACCGGTCACACGGACAAACACACGCAGATCGGACGGGATGGCAAGGAACAGTTCAATCTCTATGATCCGGATGACATCCGTCTGGAACTGATGGAATTCCATGCAGTGGAAAAGCCGTGCTGCTCGCCCTTTACCGCTGCTGATCCGTCTCACTGACGCGACCGGGTAACCCGTCTCGCTAGCCCGTCCCCGTACGCTGCGTGCAGTCGAAGGTGGACGGGGGCATTTGGGTTGGGATCTCCGGCGAACGCTCGAGTAAACTGATTTTTCAGGGAAGTATCGGGATGGAATCGCAGGATGACAGCTCAGATTTTTGATCTTTCCGGGAAGACAGCGCTGGTGCTCGGCGGTACCTCGGGTATTGGACATGCGCTCGCGCTGGGTCTGGCCGAAGCCGGCGCGGACGTGGTTGCCTCCTCGCGTCGTAGCGAACAGGTGGCAGAGACAGCCGCGAAGATGCGCGCGCTCGGTCGCCAGACGCTGGAATGCGTCTCGGATGTGACGGATCGCGACTCTCTGATTGGGCTTAGAAAGCAAATTCTGGATAACTTCGGCAAGATCGATATTCTGGTGAACTGCGCGGGAATCACCCAACGCGCTCCAAGCCTGAACTTTCCAGAGGATGCCTGGAATCGCATTCTGGAAACCAACCTCACGGGTACGTTGCGCGCGTGTCAGGTGTTTGGCGAGCCGATGCTCGCGCGCGGCTGCGGGCGCATCCTCAATATCGCCTCGCTTTCCACCTTTGTCGCGTTTTATGAAGTGGCCGCATATGCAGCGAGCAAGGCTGCGGTTGGCTCGCTTACGCAATCCCTTGCAGTCGAGTGGTCTCGCAAGGGCGTTACCGTGAATGCAATCGCGCCGGGAGTCTTTCGCACCGACCTGAACGCATCGCTGCTGGACAGTACTGGGCGTGGACAGGAGATTCTGCTGCGAACGCCGATCGGGCGCTTTGGCCGTACAGAAGAACTGGTCGGCGCAGCGATCTATCTTGCGTCAGACGCGGCATCCTTTGTCACAGGCGAGATTCTCGTTGTTGACGGCGGTTTTCTGGCGAGCGGTGTCAATCAATAGGCCGCTCGGATGTATCTTTCACTTCACCCACAAGGGATTCGCTACCTGCTATGAACATCCATCCTGTCGGTTCCGTCCGCTTCGATCTGATCTCTCTAGGTGAAGTCATGTTGCGCCTCGATCCTGGCGAAAGTCGCATCAGTACCACGCGACAGTTCCAGGCATGGGAAGGTGGCGGGGAATACAACGTCGCGCGCGGACTGCGACGCTGCTTCGGTCTCCGTACCGCCATTGTCACCGCACTTGCAGATAACCCCGTGGGCCGTCTCGTCGAGGACCTCATGCTTCAGGGGGGCGTCAATCTTGAGCATCTTCGCTGGGTACGCTACGACGGTGTCGGTCGCTCCGTCCGCAATGGCCTCAACTTCACCGAACGCGGCTTCGGCATTCGCGCCGCTCTCGGCTGCTCTGACCGTGGACATACGGCTGTCTCTCAGTTGAAGCCGGGCGAGATTGACTGGGATGCCATCTTCGACTCCGCTCGCGGAGGCGGCGCGCGCTGGTTTCACACCGGCGGCATCTTTGCCGCGCTCTCCGAATCCACGCCGCTTGTCGCTCGTGAAGCCATGCTCGCTGCGCGCCGCCACGGCGTCGTTGTCTCCTACGATCTCAACTACCGCGACTCCTTGTGGAAGTCTATCGGAGGCAAGCAGCGCGCACGGGAAGTGAACACGGAACTGGCGCCGCTGGTCGATGTCATGCTAGGGAATGAAGAGGACTTTTCTGCCGCGCTCGGCTTCCATATTGAAGGTGCGGAAGATCTCGATCAACAGTCCTCCGGACTCGACACCGCTCACTTTCGCGCAATGATCCGCCAGGCAGTCGGCAGATTTCCCAACTTCCAGATCGTCGCCACCACTCTGCGCAATGCCAGAACCGCAACCGTCAACGACTGGGGCGCCATCTGTTACTGCAACGGCGAGTTTTATGAAGCGCGGCCCATGGCAGGACTCGAAATATTGGATCGTGTCGGCGGCGGCGACTCCTTTGCCTCCGGCCTGATCTACGGATTCCTTGCTGGAAAAGGTCCGCAGTGGGCCGTCGATTGCGGCTGTGCGCACGGCGCGCTGGCCATGACGACACCCGGCGACACCACTATGGTGACTCTGAGTGAAGTGGAGCGCGTGATGCAGGGAGGGTCTGCCCGTGTGCAGCGCTAGGGCAGATTACGAGGAATGGGAGACAGGAGCCGAAACTCTGGATCGATCTCCTTGCCGGAAAATCGAGAGTTTTTCGCCTTGTACCGA
>JAJZCP010000183.1 GCA_021846065.1 Acidobacteriota bacterium | reverse complement strand
TGTCGGCAGTATGAGGTGACTGGGATATGCTGATTTGAATGCAAGAGAGGAAGCGAGGAAATTCAAAAATCCTTACAAATCAAAGAGGTCCGGTCCGGATGTCGCTAGCGTCTGGCCACCGGAGGATGGATCGTCTCGTCGGTTTCCCCGTCTGCTGCCGCAAAGACTCAGTCCAGCGCGGAGATCTGTGCTTCCACTTGTTCCAGCGCAGCGGCCAGCGCCGCTCGCCGGTGTGCATTTGAAGTGCGCTGTGAGAGGATGAGTTCCCGCTGCAGCTCAAGCGCCTGCCTTTGACGGGTTTGTACCGCTCGTTGCACTGCTGCCGCTCGCTGTTGCTGCTCGTTGCTTTGCATGCTCGATGTAGGATTTGCCGTCACTTGTTCCTCCACGGATTTGCTTTCCCAGCCTCGTGCCATATATCGATTGTATCTCTCGTACCGTTTTGCACAGGCTAACTGGTGCCGTTTGTGCTTCTTTTGAAAAAGGATGGCAGATCCGAAGCGTACGTTTGCGGCTCCGTTGCGTCGCGGAGAAACCGTGCCTGAGGGGTGCCTTCCCGACAGACGCCTGCCACGGATTTCCGCGCCGTGTCTGGCTGGGGTAATCTGTTCTGGCGGGTCTGCAGCGCCCCGAGGTCCATTTCATCGTGATCGTCGAAATCGAAGCACTTACCAAAATTTACGCAGGGAAACAGCCCGTCACCGCAGTGGACGGAATTGACCTGAGCGTTCAGCCCGGAGAAATCTTCGGCCTGCTCGGTCCTAACGGAGCGGGCAAGACGACCACCATCAGCATTGCCACCACGCGCACTCTTCCCACCAGCGGTTCGGTGCGCATCGCCGGAATCGATGTTGTGGGTCATCCGGCGCAGGCACGTCGCTGGATCGGCGTCGTGCCACAGTACAACACGCTGGATCGCTCCCTGACGATCTATGAGAATCTCTACTATCACTGCCGTTACTTTGGATTCAATCACGGACAGGCCCGCCAGCGCAGCGAAGATATGCTGGCTCAGTTTCTGCTGACCGAGCGCAAAAAAGCGTACCCGTCGCAGCTCTCCGGAGGACTCGCGCAGAGGGTGCAGATTGCCCGCGCCATTGCGCACCGGCCGAAGGTGCTTTTTCTGGACGAGCCAAGCGCAGGCCTTGATCCGCAAAGCCGCATGGCCATGTGGAACGCGGTCCAGGGATTGCGCAAGGAGGGGATCACGGTTGTACTGACGACGCACTATATGGAAGAGGCCGACGCGTTGAGCGACCGTGTGGCGATTGTCGATCATGGACGCCTGCTGGCGCTTGGCTCACCCCAGAAGCTGAAGGAAACCTTTGGCGCGCAGACGATCCTTCAGCTGACCCTGCGCCACACCGATGGCTGCGAAGCAGTGGCTGCGGAGCTGCGCTCGCGTGCCGGAGTTGAGAACGTCGAGGTCGTTCCGGAGGGTCTGCGTGTCTTTACCGCCGGAGCGGAGGGACTGCTGCCGGAGGTAATTCATCTGGCCTCCCCGCTGGGTCTGCGGGATATCGCCATTACCGAGCCGAGCCTCGAAACCGTCTTCATCCAGCTCACCGGGAGAGATCTGCGTGAATAATCTTCCATCCTCCTCCGCACCCGCCAGGGATGGCATTTTTCTGGCGAAGACATTTTTTGGACTGCTGCTGCGCGATCTCCGCGTGCTGAGCCGCGAACTCGGTCCATTTCTGCTGCGTGTCGGCATGCAGCCTTTACTCTTTCTTTTTGTCTTCACCTTCGTCATGCCGCACATGACTGGAGGCGGCCCGTTGTCGTCCGCCGGACCGGGATTTGGTTCGGTGCTTTTGCCTGGACTGATGGCTGTTGCGATCATGTTCAGCGGAATTGCCGCCGTGGCGCTGCCGCTCTCCACCGAATTCGGGATCACGCGCGAGATCGATGATCGGGTGATGTGTCCGGCCCCGGTCGCCATTGTCGCCGTGGAGAAGGTCGTCTTCAGCGCCTTGCAAAGCATCCTGGCCGCGCTGATGGTCATTCCCATGGCCATTTACATTCCCGCGACACCAGTCTATCCGGACCTTCATCGCTGGTGGCTGCTGGCGATCGTCATGATTCTCTCCAGCCTGCTGGCCGGGGCACTTGGATTAGCCATCGGCTCCAGCGTGAGTCCCCGGAACATCGGACTGGTTTTTTCCATTATCGTCGTACCGATAACCTTTCTGGGATGCGTCTATTATCCATGGGCATATCTGGATAAAATTCGCTGGCTTCAGATTGCCGTACTCTTCAATCCAATCGTATATATCAGTGAAGGACTGCGCTCGGCGGTGACGCCACAGATTCATTCGATGCCGGCCTGGATCGTTCTGCCGGCGCTGGTTGCCTTCTTGTTCTTTCTGGGCCGGTTTGGCCTGCGAGGGTTTCTGCGCCGCGTCATCTCCTGATTCGCTGTGAGTTTTCGCTCAACCGGATCGGAGTTGCGGGGCGTTTCGAATGTGAACGTGCGACTGGCTTCTTCCAACCCGTATCTGATGGCGCTGCTGCCGGCCACGCTTCTGGTGGCTGGCTGCGGTGGAAGCTTCTCGCTGGCTCCGGGGGTAGGGAAGAGCCTGTTACTGGCCCACGAGGTCGTGGGCGCAGCCAGTGCGCCAGTCGTTTCGGCCACCGCGCAGCCTGTCGCAGTGCAGACTTCCTCCACGCTTCAGTGGACGGCTACCTTCCCGGACGGAATCTCCGCCGAAGTCCGCTGGTCGGTTACCGGCGGCGACCCAGGCTCCGGTGCCGGGTCGATCACCGCCGGGGGAATGTACACTGCGCCCGCCTGGCTCACCCAGGATATTGCCAGGGTCACGCTCCATGCGCGATTTCCGGGCAGCGACGCGGACGCCGCGACCGCCCTGCTGACAATCACTCCCGGCTTCATCCGCCCGCTTTCGCCGGAAAATCTGGCTTTGGGCGCGGGCGCGACCGCTACGTTTTCCGCTTCGATCGCGGAAGTTGGCGGATCGGCTTCCGTCCGTTTCGCCCTGCCTGCGGGGGATTTCGGTTCGCTCTCCACGCCCATCTGTACCCGCGGCTCGCTTTCCAGCGACAACCCTTCGTATACCGCCTGCTCGGTGACGTATACGGCGCCAGCGGGGATTGCCGCGACAGAAAGTGTCGTCCTTCGGGCAGCCGTCAGCTCTCCGACTTCGACGGATACTGCCACAGTGCTCGCTTCGTCGGAGGCTGCTGCCGCCGTGAGCACCGCGCAGCTTCTGCTGAACCCGCAAGGAGTCAGCAGTAATCCCGCCACCCACCAGCAGGCGCTTGCGTTTCCTGTCACGCTTGGCTCCTCTGCGGGCAGCAACACCGACTACGATTCCGCTCATGGACAGCTTGCAGACTGCTGCGGAGGCACGCTCGGGGCGCTGGTTGCCGACGCATCCGGCAACCAATATGTCCTGAGCAACAACCACATCCTCGCTCGCAGCGATCAGGCCATTCCCGGCGAGACGATCATCCAGCCGGGCCTCATCGACAATGGCTGCACACCCTACGGGGAAGGTCCCGGCGCGACGCCGATCGCCTCACTCGTTGCTTATCCGCCGCTTGAAGCTCCAGCCACACGGGTCGATGCCGCTCTGGCTCGCGCGATTCCCGGCACGGTCGATTCCACCGGAGCCATTCTGGATATGGGGCCGCGTCAGCCGGACGGTATGTTGGCCGCTGCGCCGCCAGGAGTCTCCTCGACTGCGGGTCGCGGGGAGTCGCCCCGGCTGGGCTTGACCGTCGCCAAGAGCGGACGCACCACCGGCCTCACCTGCGGAGCGATTACCGCACTCGACACGGAGATTCTGGTCGATTACTACCGGGACTGTGCGGAGACCAAACATGCCTTCCGCAAGCGATTCACGGGTCAGATTGTTGCTTCCGGTGCCAGCTTCGCCGATGCCGGGGACTCCGGGGCGCTGCTTGTGGACAGCACGAACGCCGAGCCGGTCGGCCTCTTTTTTGCCGGCGGTGAGGACGATCACGGCATCGAGCAGGCGATCGCGAACCCTGCTGGCGACGTACTGGGCGATCTCTCCCGCGCGCTTGGCTCCGTTCCGCTGCGCTTTGTGGGTGCAGCCGACCACCCGGTC
>JAJZCP010000182.1 GCA_021846065.1 Acidobacteriota bacterium | reverse complement strand
GACTGCGTCGAAATGGCGCCGGGCTATTACCCGAACGGCATCAGTGACAGCGAAAAAAAATTGAGCGGAATGGGCGGTTGTACGGTATAGGTAACGTCCACCCGCTGCAGCACAAAGGTGGGTGCTTCCGGGTCACGGGCTGGCGTGTAACTGCCTCCGGAGCTGCCATACGTTGTGCACTCTGCAACTCCATTGCTGGTGACGCCGATCTGCTTCGAACAGACCTGCACCGATGTGGCCGTCGTGTAGGACGCAAGGCCAGAGAGATCGGCAGAGGCCAGTCCGGCGATCGAGGCGGAGTTCGACATTGGCCCGGCGGGCGGCAGACTCGTCTGACCCGGTGCGTTATAGCCCTGGATGGAGTATTCCGTAGCGCCCCGCGTAGCCGTTGCCAGATTCACCGCCACGAAGAAGAAATAGCCAAAGTCGATGGCATAGGCGATCAGCAGAATCAGCAGCGGAAGAAACACTGCCGTCTCGATCAGGCTCTGGCCGTCTTCGCAGCGCCAGGCCCGTGCGCATTTCCGTGAGCCGTTCGGTCTGAGAAAAGCCGTTCGCATGACTGCATCTATCGGCAGATTCTGCCGATACCTTCTCTGCAACCGACCCGACTTATCGCTCAGCGAGAGGGAGTATGGACGCCGATGGTTACCAGCGTCATCAAAATTCCGGCAGCCCCATCGACGCGCCTGTCGTCACGAGCCCGTTTCAATGTCCCATTCTGGGCTGTGCTGGGCGTCGCGTTAGCAGCCGTCATCCTCTGCATGCTGCCCAAAAGCATCGTCGATCCGGATATTGGCTGGCATCTGCGGAACGCTGCCTGGCTGGTGCAGCGCCACAGCTTCCTGCATAAAGATGTCTACTCCTTCACGGTTGCGGGCAAGCCGTGGATCGATCCAGAGTGGCTGGCAGAGCTGGTGTTCTACGCGGGCTGGCGTTCCTGGGGCGATCAGGGCGTGTTTCTCGTGGAGTGGCTGTCGATCCTCGGCGTGATGTTCGGCATCTTCGGCCTGGGCTGGCAGCGCACCCACGATTTGCGCTCCGCCTTTGCCGTCACCTACGCGGCGCTGTTTCTGGCCAGCGTCTCTTTTGGCCCGCGCACCCTGCTCTTCGGCTGGCTTTGTCTGGTGGCGGAGCTTGCGATTCTGGAGCGTTTCCGGTCGTGCGGGGCAGATGCGGCGCGCGTGCTGTGGCTGTTGCCGCCACTTTTCGCGCTGTGGATCAACCTTCACGGATCGTGGCTGATCGGCTTGATGTTGCTCGCGGTTTTCTGCGGGAGTGGATTTTTTGCGGGACGCTGGGGATGCATCGAGGCCGTGCCCTGGCAGCCGGAGCAACGGCGGACGCTCGGCGTGGTGTTTCTGCTCTCCGTCGCCGCGCTCTTTGCCAATCCCTATGGCTGGCGGCTGGTGGTGTACCCCTTCGATCTGGCCTTTCGCCAGAAGTTAAATGTCGCCAGCGTGCAGGAGTGGCAAAGCCTCGACTTCCACACGCCTCGTGGCAAGATTGTGCTTCTGCTGCTTGCGCTGGGAATCATCAATCAATTCGTTCGTGGACGCCGCTGGGCGTTGCATGAAGCCGCGTGGCTGCTGATCGGGCTGTATGCGGGTCTTACATACTCGCGCTTTTTATTTCTCGCAGCCATTCTTCTGCTGCCCATGCTGGCGGATCAAATTCCCGCCGCCGCCGACGGCTGGCGCCGCGAAAGGCCGCTGCTGCACGGAATGATCCTTGTCGCGCTGTTGCTCTCAATGGCTGTGGCGTATCCTTCGCGCGACCGGCTGCAGTCCGCGTGGAAGCAGCAGGATCCGGTCGCCGCGGTTGACTATGTTCGCGAACATCCGCCCGCCGGCCACCTGTTCACTGCCTATGAGTGGGGTGGCTACCTGATCCTTCACGACCCTGCCTTACCCGTCTTCATCGACTCGCGCGTGGATGTCTTCGAGCATCACGGTATTCTGCGCGACTATCTGGACGCCGTGCACCTGCGGGATACCTTTGCTGTGTTCCGCAAGTACGATGTCGCGGCCGTACTGTTTCCAGCCAACGCCCCGTTGACCTATCTGCTGCTGCACACGCCAGGCTGGGCCGTAAGCTATCGGGATAAAACGGCCGTGCTGCTGGTTCGCGAACCTGCGGCCGCGGGCCCTACGGATGCGGCGCTGGCAGCGGGCGGTCAGTGAGCAGTTGTTTCCCCGACAGCTCCTGCACCAGCCAGGAGCGTCCGTGCAGCAGCGCGTCAACGTGTTCGGAGTAGTCCGGCGGGACAAATAGAAATTTGCGCGGCCCTTTGCCCCACATCTCCTGCAGTTGGCGGTCAGTTAGAAAGATCTTCGGGGCATCCGGGTAATACGATCCCCAGATCATGGAACTGCTGCGCCCGTCCACGAGGTATGCCTGGCGCTGCGTGTAGAAGATCACCGACGATCCGTAAGATTGATCGCCGTAGAGCATCAGAACATCCCGTGGCCCCGCGATGCGATTGATGGTATTGGCTATGCTGCGGGAGGAAAGCATGGGAGCGAAGCGCACGTAGGCAATATGCGCGGCCACCAGAAACATTGCTGCCGTAATTGCCGTGGTAAACGTAGCGCGCAGATGCTGGCGCCGCGCGCGCAGCCACAGTGCAGTGGACGGGCCGACCAGCAGCGTGACGGCGGCCAGAATTGCCGGCAGACGCAGCGCGGCGAATGACGGGCCGGTGAGATCAAAGAAGTGCGACATGGAAAGCGAATAGCCGCCGACATCGCGATGGGCGAGCAGCTCTCCAATGTCCGGGACGAATGGGAGATGGCGCGAACTCCACAGCCCGTAGCCAAGCAGCGCGGCGGAGACAAGACCCACCGCCATGAACAGTGCATTGCCGATCGTCAGCCAGCGGATGGCAAGCCGGTCGCCGCTATTTTGAATGTCCTGCCATTCCAGCCGGGCGAGCGCCGCGGCAGTCAGCAGGATGAGCGGGAGGTACGCAGGGAAGGTGTAGTACTCCTGGTTTGTTGAGATGGAAAAGAAGACGAGAATAAAGCCTGCATAGCAGCCAAGCAGCACGCGGGAGCGGGCGCTGAAATCTAACGTGAACCTTTGCTTCCAGCCACTCCAACGGTCGGCCCGATTCTTCCGCCAGGCGGCGAGAATCGTCGCTGGCCAGAAGAGGCTCCAGGGAAACAGCCAGACCAGATGCAGGCTCCAGAACAAGTACCCCGGCAGCTTGTTGTAATCGTGCGGATAGCGCTTGCCGAGGAACCGCAAGACGTGCTCATTGATGAAATAGAAGTAGAAAAATCCGTGAACATTGTCCTGCGTGGGAATATTGCCCACCGGATGACCCTGATCCGGATTATGAAACCCGGCCAGAATGTGCCACGGCGCACCGATCGCAAAAAACAGAAGCAGCCCGGAGACCAGGCGGAACTCCCGCCAGCGGCGCCACTCCCCGGTGATCCACAGGTAGGGCAGTACACCACCCAGAAAAAATACCGGCGCGATCAGCCCCTTGGTCAGCAGCCCGAGCGCGAGCAAAACGTAGGTCGCGTACATGCGGGCGGACTGCCGCAGTTCCAGCGCAGTAATGAAGAGATACAGCGCCAGCGCGGTCAGCAGCGTCAGGATCGCTTCCGGGATAAAGATGCGCGTAAACAGAAACACGCCGATCGAGGTAAGAAAACCGATTGCAGCGTAGAAACCGGCGCGCTCGCCGGCGATGCGCCGTCCCCAGATCAGGCCAAGAATCGCACTGCCCAGCACGGCAAGCGTTTGTGACAGGTGGGTGGCGAAGGCGGTGAACCCGAAGATGCGATACATGGCCGCGGCCAGCCAGTAGGGAAGCGGCGGCTTTTCCAGATAGCGGATGCCGTCTACCTTCAGCGTGATCCAATGACCGGTCAGCGCGATGTGCTGTGCCGCCTGCGCGTGCGTGGCGTCCGCGTCGTCAATCAACGGAGGGGTAAACAGGGCGGCAAAATATACGGCCAGGAAAACAGTGAGAATCAGCAGCCATTCGGCGCGGTTGGAAAGCGGAAAGCGCTCGGTCTGCGGGCGGGCAATGGCCGGGCGCGCCGGCGAATTGGTCAAGGGAAGCTCCATCAAGGCGTTGATCAGCATCAGAATAGCAGCCGGT
>JAJZCP010000181.1 GCA_021846065.1 Acidobacteriota bacterium | reverse complement strand
TATCGTTACATTAGCCCTGGGGATTGGCATCAGCGCAGCGATGTTTACCGTCATTGACGGTGTATTGCTGCGCCCGCTGCCCGTGCCGCATCCCAGCAGGCTGGTGGCTCTGGGAAATCCGCAGCCTGGCATTCAGGGGCTCCCGGGTGTCTCGTCGCTGCCCAATCTGCAGGACTGGCGCGCGGAGGCGCGATCGTTCGAGTCGATCGCGTGGTATACATCCCTGTTTTTCAATTTGAAGAAGCCGGATGGCGGCGTTGACTTTGCCATCAACGAGCAGACCAGCGCCAACTTTTTCTCCACCCTGGGGGCCAGCCCTTCCATGGGCCGTACCTTCACCGCCGCCGATCGACGGAGCGAGACGAATCCCGTCGTCATCAGCAACTTTGTATGGCGGACCTATCTGCAGAGCGACCCTCGCATTCTCGGAAAGACGCTGCAGATCGGAGATACCGCCTACTCGGTAATCGGCGTGATGCCGCGCGGCTTCTACCTGCCGATTAACGACGATGGCCCCGTCGTCTGGACCATGCTGAAGCCCCTCCCGGCCATGACACGGGACGGCAGTTTCCTGAATGGCGTTGGCCGTCTGCGGCCGGGCGTCAGCATCGCGGCTGCAGGCGCGGAACTGAACGGCATCCAAGCCAATCTTGCACGCCGGTACGCCAGTATGGAGCTGGACAAGCGGGTGGCGGTGGTCGGGCTCAGGGAGCTTTTCGTCGGATCGGCGCGCTCCGGTTTGCTGGCGCTCCAGGGTGCAGTTTTATTGGTCTGGCTTATCGCCTGCGCCAACGTTGCGGGACTGATGCTTACCCGGCTCTCCGCGCGGCGCCGTGAGATCGCAGTGCGCGCTGCACTGGGCGCAGGCCGCGGCCGCATTGTCCGTCAGTTTCTAACTGAAAGCCTGCTGATCGGCGGGGCAAGCGGACTGCTTGGTTATAGTGTCGCTGCTCTGTGTCTCCGGCTCCTGCACCATGCGATCGCCGCCAACCTCAACCGATCCTCAGACGTATCGATCGATGTGCCTGTCATTCTTCTGCTGGTCTCGCTCTCCATTCTCTCTGCCATCCTCTTTGGAACGCTACCGGCCCTGCAGGCGGCCTCTGCGAATCCCCAGGATGCCCTGCATCAGGGGACACTGGCCGCCGGCAGTAGCCTGGGGCAGATCCGCCTGCGCAATTTTCTTATCGTAGGGGAGCTGGCGCTGTCGCTGGTTCTTCTCTTCAGCGGTGGTCTTCTGTTGCGCACCCTTTATGCCCTGCGCAGCCTTGACCTGGGCTTTAACCAGCACAACCTGATCGATGCCATGTTCTTTCCGGCAAACGGCTTCGATATTTTTGAAAAATCGCAACCCATCATCAATACCGTTGATCTGCCGCTGCTGGAGCGCATCCGCTCGCTGCCCGGCGTGGAGGATGCGGCCATCGTGACACGGGCCCCGCTCAGTTACCAGATCAGCATGACGGATGGCTTTCATGTGATTGGCGTGTCCGGCCGCGAGCAGCACAGCCAGGTTGGCTTCGCCACGCCCACTGCCTTCCACGTCCTGGGAATGACGCTGCAACAGGGCCGCTACTTCACGGAGGATGACCGTCCCACAACTACCCCTGTCTGCATCGTGAATCAGGCATTTGTCCGGAAATTTCTTGCTGGAAAATCTCCCCTGGATCAGCGGCTGATGCTCGACAACGACCCGAAGGATACGAGCATCCTGCATGATGTTCGGATCGTGGGCGTCGTCAACGATGCGCCGATCGATCGCATCGGCCAGAAATCCGTGCCGATCGTTTATGCCAACATGCTGCAGATGGCTCCAGCCGACGCCATGTATCCAATCGCATCTGTGGTGGGGGAGTTGCTCGTTCGCACGCAGCGCGATCCGAAGGTGATGATACCGGCCATCCGCAAGATTTTCACGCAGGTGGCTCCGGCTGTCAGTGTTGGCTCGATGCAAACCTACCGGCAGAAGATCGACGGCGAACTCGGCAGCCAGACACTCGCGGCCCGTCTGCTTTGGATCTTTGCGTTTGCGGCGGTGCTGATTTCAACCGCCGGCCTGTACGGGCTGCTGAGCTATAACGTCGCACAGCGGACGCGGGAGATCGGTGTCCGAATCGCGCTGGGGGCGCAACGAGCGGACATTCTGCGCGTGGTTATGCGGCAGGCGGCGCGCCTGCTTGGCACCGGTCTGGCGCTGGGCATCGTCGCCGCGTTTCTTCTGGGTCGGATGCTCCAGAGTTTTCTCTACGGGGTGAGCCAGCATGACGGGCTCACCCTGTTGGCGGTCGCTGCCGTTCTTTGCCTGGTTGGCCTGCTGGCCGCCTATGTGCCCGCACGGCGCGCCGCTGCTGTAGAGCCCACTGAGGCGCTGCGAACCGAATAAGGAATGGACGCAATGATTTCACTAAAAAATATCGAACGCAGTTACAAATTGGGCGCCGGTCAGTTCTGGGTGCTTCGACGCATTCAACTGGAGATTCAGCCGGGTGAGTTTCTCAGCATCATGGGCCCGTCCGGGTCCGGCAAATCCTCGCTGCTGAATGTGCTGGGTTTTCTGGATGATGAATGGCGCGGCGAATACTGGTTTCGCGGTCAGCCGGTGCATAACCTGAACCGACGGCAGCGGGCAGACATCTCCCGTACCAGCGTGGGCATGGTCTTCCAGAGCTATCACCTGCTGGATGATCTGACGGTCGCAGAAAATATCGAACTGCCGCTGACCTACAAGAACGTTGCCACCTCCGAGCGTCAGGCGATGGTCGCCGACATTCTGGACCGCTTTCAGATCGTCGGCAAAAAGGATTTATTTCCCTCACAACTCTCCGGGGGCCAGCAGCAGCTGGTGGGCATCGCGCGCGCCGTAATTCACTCTCCGGACCTTTTGCTGGCAGATGAGCCCACGGGGAATCTTCACTCCGGACAGGCGAAGGAGATCATGCAGCTCTTCAAACGGCTGAATGAGGAAGGAACAACGATTGTGCAGGTGACGCACTCTGAAGCGAATGCCGCCTACGGCAGCCGCGTGATTGAACTAGGGGATGGCTGGATGGTCCGTGACTCCGCGCATCCGGAGCTGACGGCAACGGAGGGCGTGAAGTAATGGCGACTTACGCAGCAGGTATCCGGCGAGGGGCATTGGCGCTCGCGGCTATGATGGTCTTCTCCGGCATGCCCGCACCCGCACAAAACACAGCAGTGGTCGCAGCTCCGGCATTGCAGCTAAGGGTTCCTCACTCCGACGTGCCATGGGCGGCCTATCTGCCATCCCGCGTATCGCCGCCAAATCTCACCAATTCCAGCCTGCTGGATTCGCTGGTGCGCGACGGAAAACTGTATCTTTCGCTGCGCGACGCCATTACGCTGGCACTGGAAAACAATCTTGATATCGCGATTGCCCGCTATAACATTCCCATCGCGGCGGTCGATCTGCAACGTGCCCGTGGTGGCGGCGTAACGCTTGGCGTGAATACCGGTATCGTGCAGAACACACCGGGCGCTGGCGTAGGCGGCATTGGTGCGGCCCCTTCCGGCGCCGGCGCCGGTGGCACCTCCGGCGGCGCAGGCGGAGCCGGTGCAGGCGCATCCGGCCTGGTGCAGTCCACTCTGGGCACAGGAACGGCTATCTCGTCGTTTGACCCTATCATCAGCGGCGCATTTAACGTTGACCACCAGGTGTTGCCAGTGATCAACGAGCAGATTTATGGTGTTCCAACGCTGAACACCGTAACGACCAATGGCGATGTCGCGTACCGTCAGGCATTTGCGCCCGGCACGCGCCTGACTGTGCTGCTCTACAACCAGCGCCAGTCGGCTAACAGCCCCTTTTTCAACCTGTCGCCGTCGCTGTCGAGCACGTTTGAATTCAAAGTGACGCAGCCGCTGCTCGCCGGCTTCGGCTTTCTGCCGAATACGCGATACATCCGCATTGCAAAAAATAATCAGAAGATTTCGAACCTCGCGTTCAAGGCGCAGGTAATTGCCACGGTCACGCAGATTGAAAATCTCTACTGGGATCTCTTCAACGCGTATCAGGAGGAACAGGTCAAACGACGAGATAGCCGTTCCTGTGCCCAGAGTGGACTGCACCAGGCCGGATGCGCCTGCACCGGCTCCGCCTGCGCCGCCGG
>JAJZCP010000180.1 GCA_021846065.1 Acidobacteriota bacterium | reverse complement strand
GCTATGTCGCGCGACGGTCTGCTACCCGCGCTCTTCAGCCGCGTTCACCCGCGCTTTCGCACGCCTGCGGCCGCCACCTGGATTGCCGGAGTCTTCGTGGGTGTTCCGGCCGGCCTGCTCGATATCGGCACCTTCGCCAATCTGTCAAATATCGGCACCCTGTTCGCATTTGTGCTGGTATCGGCGGGCGTGATCATTCTGCGATACAAAGACCCCAACCGGCATCGCGCTTTTCGCTGTCCGGGCGGCGCGATCATCCCGCTGCTGAGCGTCTTCTTCTGCGGATTGCTGATGGTTGGCCTGCCAATTCTGACGTGGCTCAGCTTTTTTGTCTGGCTCGGACTCGGCCTGCTGGTCTACTTCCTGTACAGCCGGCACCATAGCGAATTTGCTGCTTCCGAACGGAAGCGCGCGTGATGCACGCGCGTCCGCACCCACAGTCGCAGGCAGCCGATGATGCGGCGTTGGCGCAATGGGTGCGCGGGCTCCCCAAGGCAGAACTGCATCTGCACCTGGAAGGGACAATCACGCCTGAGACGCTGCTAAGCCTGAGCCGCCGGAATGACGCGGAGCCGCTTACGCCGGAGGCCGCGCAGTCGCTGTATCACTACACCGACTTCACCGGCTTTCTGATGGCGTTCAAAGCAATCACGGAGCTGCTGCGCACGCCCGAGGACTACGAGGAGATCACCTACGCAATGATCCGCGGCCTGCGGGCTGCAGGCGTAGCGCATGCGGAAGTCTATGTCTCCGTTGGCGTGGTCTATTACTGGAAGCGCGTTGCGTTTGAGCCCCTGTTTGCCGGCATGGAGCGGGGTCGGCTGCGTGGCGAGCATGACTTTGGTGTTTCAGTTCTTTGGATCTTCGACGCGGTACGGCACTTCGGCGCCGAAGAAGCCGCGCGCGTCTTTCGCAAGGCGGCGGAGATGCAGGCCGAGCATGCGTCGATCGCCGGAATCGGCATCGGCGGCGATGAGCGGCGCACCGGCGCCGAACCTTTTCGCGATCTGTACGCTGAGGCACGGCAGGCCGGCCTGCACCTAACAGCGCATGCCGGCGAGACGGTTGGGCCAGAGGGCATTTGGTCCGCGATTAACATCGGGGCGGAGCGGCTGGGCCACGCGCTCAGCGCGAAGCGGGATGAGGAACTGCTCGAAGTACTTGCCCAGAAGCAGATTCCGCTCGAAATTTGCATCACCAGCAATGTCCGGACAGGCTGCTGCACGGCGGTCGACGAGCACCCGGTCCGCGAGTACTTTGACCGTGGGCTGATGGTGACGCTGAACTCCGACGACCCCGCGCTTTTCGGCAGCGACCTGTCGGAGGAATATCTGGTGGCCAGCCGTGCCTTCGGATTTACAGCGGAGCATCTGCGCGAACTGGCCGGCAACTCCATCGAAGCCAGCCTGCTGCCGCCGGCCCGCAAGCTGCAATTGCTGCGCGATATTGAGCAATATCCCGATTTTGAGGATCGCACCCGGTAGCGGATGGCAGACGCGGGACGGCGATTATTATCCCGCGATGAAACGTTCATGGAAATTTGGCGAAGCCGGGCCGATTTGCGATAAGATTCGGCCATGAGAAGCCTCAGCATGCGCTTCATCACACGAAGCACTTCAGAACCCCGGAAAGAACTGCGAGCGATCCAGAAAAAGCTTCCCGAGCTCTCTGACATCCCCTGGGTTCAAATCCTGGGCTGGGGATCGGTCGCCACCGGCGCGCTGGCGCTGGGCTTTTTTGTGGGCCGCAACCTGCGCGAGCGCTATCGCTTCAAGCACAGCACCCCGTACGACTTCTACTCGCACGCAGGCGACAACGGCGGCCACGTAGAGTTTGGCGTCGGGGTTTAGGCAACAGACTTCCGCGCGCTTCCTGGCAAGCTACGCCACAGGTCCGCGGGCCAACGCGGATTCATGCATGGGCGTTCAATCAGCAGAAACGCTGCCAGACTGACTGCCGTGATGGGAATACCCAGGAAAAGCGCCTGGGTGCAGTAGTTCAGCAGAAAATCCCGGAAGATGACCGCGTGCCGCGTCCAGCGGAAGAACACGCCAATCACAAAAAAGTGCCAGAGATAGATGGAGTAGCACATGCCGCCGATGGTGGCGATCCATCCGTTTGAAAACAGCCGCCGGAAAAAAATCCCCTTGAACGCAGCAATATAAAGTGGCAACAGCAGGAATGGCAGCACGGCATGGAACCATGAATGGATGCCGGCCGCCAGAAACACGACGGGCCAGCCGAACAGGCTCACCCAATCCCATGCGCGGTGCTCATCCCATTTGCGGAATTCTGTCAGATACAGGTCCGTCAGCAGCATTCCCGCAAGAAAATACTGAACGTAATACGCGATCGTCAGCGCACTTATACTGTCGGCCATATGCGTCGCCACCTGCCAGGCGCCGGCTGCAAGAATGAGCGCCAGCAGTATAGCTCGCCGCATCAGCGGGCTGCGGATGAGAAACAGCAGCCCGATAATGGGCGCCAGAATATAGAACTGGATTTCTACTTCCAGACTCCACGCCACGGCATTGATGGCGCTGGGTGTGCGATAGACGATGTTATGCAGATAGAGAATGCTGGCACCCAGATGCGCCAGCAGATAGCGGGTGGACTGGTGGTAATAAACAAAAGCAGCCAGCGCACAGACGACCAGGTTGATAATGTAGGGCGGCTCCAGTCGAGTGACGCGCCGCAGGAAATACTTTTTAAGATCGACGCGTTTCTGCCGCAGCAGGTGCTGTTTGCCGAACGCCAGACCAAGGACAAAGCCGCTGATGGTGAAGAACAGGCGGACGCCCCGGTCACCATTACCGAGGGCGCGCACCAGCAGGGCGTAGCGGGACTGCACCAGCACCGGGTGGCCGCTCTTAATCAGCAGCTCGCCCAGCAGATGATACAGAACGACGGAGACGATGGCCACAAAGCGCAAGCCATCCAGTTCGCGAATCCACGAACCATCGGTCGTGATTCGCCGCAGAGTCAACGGGAATGACGCTGGTGGCGCAGGGGCTTGCTGTGGCTGGGGCATGCGGAAGGCCTTCCCAAAGCATAGCGTGCGGCGGGCCGGAGCCCGCCACAAAACTACGCCTTGCCCGCCAGTTGCCGCAGCACGTAGAGCAGGATGCCTCCATGCTGGTAGTAGAGAATCTCCTGCGGGGTGTCGATGCGGACCGTCGCAGTGAAATCCTTGATCTGACCATCCAGCGCTCGCGCGCGGATCTTCAAGGTGCGGCCGCCTGCGAATTTGGAATCCAGGATGTCCGTCAACCCGGAAATGTCGAAGAACTCCTCACCGGTAAGGCCAAGCGATTCCGCATTCTCCCCGGCGGCAAACTGCAACGGCAAAATGCCCATGCCCACCAGGTTGGAGCGGTGGATGCGCTCAAAGCTCTCCGCAATCACGGCGCGCACGCCCAGCAGGCGCGGCCCCTTGGCCGCCCAGTCGCGCGACGAGCCGGAACCGTATTCCTTGCCGGCCAGGATAATCAGCGGCGTCTTCTCTTCCGCGTAGCAAACAGAGGCATCGAAGATGCTCATCGGCTTGCCTTCGGTCGATTTGTGATTTTTGGAGAAGAATCGCGTCACGCCGCCTTCGGTGCCCGGCGCGAGCTTATTGCGGAGGCGCACATTGGCGAAGGTGCCGCGCACCATCACCTCATGGTTGCCGCGCCGCGAGCCGTAGCTGTTGAAGTCCGCCGGCTTTACGCCATGCTCGGTCAGGTACTTCCCCGCCGGGCTGTTCAGCTTGATGGAGCCAGCCGGCGAAATATGGTCCGTGGTCACGCTGTCGCCCAGCACGGCCAGCACACGCGCATTATGGATGTCTTCAACCTTCGCGGGCGTCGCTCCCATCCCGTCGAAATACGGCGCTTTGCGGATGTACGTGGAGTTCTGCTCCCAGCCATACGTCTCTCCGCCAGGAAATTTCAGGTTCTGCCAGTTACTGTCACCCTCGGACACGGTCGCGTACTGCTTGCGAAACATGGAAGAGTCCATGGCGGTGGCGAGCGTCTTCTCCACCTCGTTCTGGCTGGGCCAGATATCGCGCAGGTAGACGGGATTACCCTGTTTGTCCTTGCCCAGCGGATCGCGGTCGAAGTTGTGATCGATGCTGCCGGCCAGGGCGTAGGCCACAACGAGGG
>JAJZCP010000179.1 GCA_021846065.1 Acidobacteriota bacterium | reverse complement strand
AGAAAAATCCCCGCCACAAAGGCTGCCGCGCTGAGCGCAGCCATCAGTTGCCACCATCGCGTCCGGCGGTGAAACGTTGAAACTGCCACCAGCAGCACAAGCGGATACATGGGGAGAAGATAGCGCGTCAGCAGCGCACCGCCCAGCAGCGAAAACGCCACTGCATTTGCCGCCAGCACGGCATAGATTCTCCACTGGGCATGGAAACTCACCCGCTGCCGCGTTGCGCCGCGTCTGTTCTTTCCAGGCTCCTGCACCGGCTCCAGCATCATCGCCGCAGCGGTCAGCAGCACCGGCACAAACAGATTCATGTGTCCGGTCAGGTGTAGCACGCGATGCCCCAGCGCAGCCAGAAAACGCACCGGCGTCAGCGTTGCCGTAGCGTTGTAGCGCACAAACTCCGGGTTGCCAAACAGGTATCCGGTCTTCGCGAAGTGATACGCATACCACGCAACCAACGGTGCCACGCATGTCATATACCAACCTGCGCGTTGCCAGCTTTGTCTGCGAATTGCCGCCTCCCGCGTTCGCTGCGCCACAACGACCTCAAATGCGGCCAGGGCCAGCGGCGTTGCCAGCGCCGTCTCCTTGGCCAGCACCGCAATGCTGAAACCGATCGCCGCCAGCCAGGGCCGTGGTTCGTCTTCCACCAGCGCATAGCTCAGCGCCCAGATGGTTGCCGCTGCCGCCATCAGGTCAGCATGAGCCAGCGTGCTCTGCGCAAACCACACCGGGTATAGCCCCGTCAGCACCACGGTCCACAGAGCCACCAGCGACGATCCGTTCAGCCGCATCGCCAACCGCCACACGCCCAGCAGCGCAACCGTGGCCACTACCAGCATCGCCTCGCGCGTCACCACAGGCGCATAGCCGCCCAGCCGCCACCACAGCGCCAGATAGATCGCCGGCAGAGGCGGATGCGCGTTTGTCACAGTCGTCAGTGGAATCAGGCTGCCGGTGCGAAAGAAATCCCACGCCGCGGGAATGTAGTAGCCGGCTTCATCCCAGTAATAGGGCAGGTTCAGCAGGCTCCAGTGCGTCACGTACAACGCGGCAAAGATCACCGGAAAGATTCGCCACAGCGGCATCGGTCCTGCTTCATGCGGCCACAGGACGCGTCGTAGCCAGCTTCGCTGCGGTGCATCTTC
Organism: Acidobacteriota bacterium; assembly: GCA_021846065.1. The sequence goes on along the minus strand of JAJZCP010000179.1, from coordinate 3,021 downwards.
TTCTGCTCGGCGGTGCATCCGTCGGCTTGCCTTCATGGGGGGTTAATTCACCGCGCCCTGCGGAAAATCTCCTACTCGCGGCTCCAGATTCAGCTCGCCAAAAGCTTGCTCATACTGCGCCAGATTCTGTCCCAGCACGTTCCACAGCGCCTTTGCCTGTTGCGGACTCAGATAAATCCCCTGCTGATTCTGGATGCTCACCTGCTCCGGATTCTCCGAACTTGCCTGCCCAAAGACCAGGTGAAAATCCCACACGCTCACGCGAATCTGCACGCTGTTGGCATAGGTGTCGCGATAATTCGCGTCATTCACAATCTGCACGCGCGGCGTCTGTCCGGTTCCATTCATCGTTGCTCTCGTTTCTCTCAGTGTTTGACGGTATTGTTGGCGCATGCCGTCTGTGGTGCGGAAGGGGGGACTTGAACCCCCACGCCTTGTGGGCGCCAGATCCTAAGTCTGGTGCGTCTGCCAATTTCGCCACTTCCGCCCGTGCTTTCAGTCAGTGTATACCCGTCCGCGATGCGCGTTGCCTGCACGCCATCGTCTCCGGAAAACGCCAAAGGGCGCTTCTGTACCGCGAAGCGCCCCATTGGCATTTGTCCTGCTGCCGAAGACTATGGGAAGTAGTACCGGAACGAGGTGAACAGTGTGTTGTCCGTTCCCTGCGCGCCGCCGTTTGGATTGAGCGGTCCACCCATGCCCGACCACAGGTCGCGCACAAAGTAGCTGTACTGAATGCCTTGCCGCAGTCCACCCATCGGTCCCTTGTAGAAGTAGTACCAATAGCCTGCCGTGAACTCGTTGATGTTCTTCGTATTTCCGCCGCAGTTGGCCGGCGTCGAAGGGCTGAACGGTCCGCCCGGAACCGGCTCTGTGTTGCAGCCCGTCATGTTGGTCAGCGGCGAACCGTAGCCTTCGCTGCCAAAATAACGCCGCCCCACATAATCGCCGCCGTAGTTCAGGTAGATATAGGTGCGGCTGTTGGGAAAGAACTCCAACGTGCTGAGCGCCGACAGCGTGCGCAGAGGAGCGATCTGCCCATCTGGCCGCAGAGTCACGTCGGCAATCGTCGATGAACCATAGCGACCCATTCCCTGGCCCCAGAGTCCCTTCAGGCCAATCGAAATCTTCTGGTTTGCCAGCGGCGCACGGAACCCGCCGCCGATGCCCGCCGTATAGGTCGAGTCGTTATACGCGCCCATCGCAGACTTGGCTGCGCCGTTCGGATACACGCGATCCCGATAGAAGCGGTTGATCTCGAAGACTTCCCAGTGTCCCCAGCCCGGCTCAAACGCCGCCTTGATGATGAAATCCGGAGCCACGTTGAAGGAGTAGTTTGCCGTTGGGTTAAAGAGTCCGCCCGGAGTTCCTGCCGAACCCATCAGCAGATTCGTCGGCAGCCCGTTGCCGGCCAGCAGAATCTGCGGATCTTCGGCAGAGACGCCCATGAAAAACTTCCGTCCGAAGTCCTTGGTCACACGGAAGCCATACTGGCGCGTCCACACGAAGCCCGCTTCGTACTGTGGATCGATCGTCGCCGGCAGAATCTCTGATCCATTCGTCAACCCCTGCGTCGTTTCCGTCGCGAGGGACCACATCTGTCCGCCGGTGAACTTCCAGCCGTTATTCAGTGCTGCCCGCGCCCACAACTGTCGCTGGCGCAGCACATAGCTATTGCTCTGGTTGTTGTTGCTGGTGATGCCAGTGCCCAGCCAGTCCATCTCGTAGTAGCCGGTCATCGTCATATTCTTCGTCTTGCCGGTGGCGGTCAGCGCCAGTCGCGACTGGCGTCCCGTACCGTTGAACTCGCTGATCTGTGCGTCGTCGGAGTTGGCCAGCGGAATCGCGCCAAAGGCCGTATTCAGACCGCCGCCCGTCGCTCCGCTGCGGTAATCCGTTTCGGCTGCGATGAAGGAGCCGGTTGGCGAGATCGTGATTCCCTTCACGTGGATCGCGTCCGGATGCTCGATCTGCTGCTCCATCGTCTTGTGCTCGGTCGCCATCGTCGCGGTCATCTGCTGCTGGCTGGCCTTCAGGTTTGCGACCGTCGCATTCAGCGTATTCACGGTCGAGGCATTCTCAGTCGCAGCCTGCTGCTGGTCGCCCGCGGCAGCCTCAGCCTTCGCCGCAGCCTGCTGCGCAGCTTCCGCTGCATCCTGCGCCCGCTTCAGTTGCGCGTCACGATCCGCAAGCGCACCCTTCAGCGCGTTGATCTCGCCCTCCAGCTCGTCCTTCAACTGCTGGAGTTGCTCGGCGCTGACCGGCGCCGGCTTCTTCGCTTCCACATGTTGCTTCTTCGTCGTCTGCGCCCATGCCATCGGCATCAGCACAAAACCGGCTGTCAGCATCGTTGCTACCGCTGCCTGATTTCGCTTCTTCATTGAGCCTCTCTTTAACGTTCTCTCATCCATCAGTCCGCCGCACACACGCGCCGCTTCGGCGTAGTCCACGGCCACTTGGGGGGAATCCTTAGCTAGACTTCCAGAGTTGTATGAATTTTGCGCAAACAAAGATGACAAAAAAGCCTTGCGCCGTCATTTTTTAACCGCAGTGCAACATGCGTAACGCTGTCGCAATCTTTGTCATCGTCTTGTAACACAAACCGGGCGAAGCGCCGCAGCCTGCGCTGCCTTGCTTCGCCCTCTTTGCGTTTCAATCGCCCGCGTTTTCTACTTCTGTCGTGAGCCTGCGCTCACCAGGTTTGCCAGCAGCCGATAAGCCCCCGGCACCAGTTCAGGAAACTGCCGATACAGCGCGTAGGCCACATAGACGAACTGCCCACGTCCGACGCGTGCCACCACCAGGCCTCCGCGCTGCGGATCCTGCCCCGCGTCCGCAGTCTCGGTCAGTGGCGTGTACGCTGCGTCCCACGTATCCAAAAAGGAATGTCCGCGTTCCTCGACCCATCCGTCGAAGTCCCTTGCCGTGATCTGGTTCGGCGTCGTCAGCAGTGGATTGTCGGCGTGCAGCAGCTTCACCGGTGTCGTCTCTTCGACCACCTTCTCCGGACCTGTCGGCGTG
>JAJZCP010000178.1 GCA_021846065.1 Acidobacteriota bacterium | reverse complement strand
AGTGGAAGAAGGCCAGCACCTGCCCCTTTTCCGACAGCACCGATGCAAGCTGGCTGATGATGGCGGCGCCGAGCGGCGCCGGGACGTAATCGACCGTATCCCACAAGAGAATCACATCGAACTTGCGGCCGCCAAAGTCCATGTGCTTTGCCAGAAATGCAGGCGCATCGTAGCTTAGCGGGCGATCCTCCGTGGCGGGTATGACCCACTCCGGCTTCACGGCTTCTGCCACTAGATCGGCCATATACACGCTGTGGCCCAGTTCGGTAAGAAAATTGATGTTTGCGGGAGAGGTTGGGCCGATGTCGAGCACGCGCAAACCCTGCTCCGCCTTCAGGCGCTCCAGAATCTTCGCCCAGCCGCTGGAGCGGCGCGGCGTCCGGGCGCCGGAGGCTGCGCCACGCGCATTTGCCTTGCTGCCGGAATCATTCCGCTGAAAAATAGAATGCATCACACTCTCTTCGCCGGGCGGCCCGGGCTTTTCCTGTCCACGATCAAGGGGCAGCAGCAAAAATCATGCTGCCACCGATGAAACCGAATGGATCGCAAAATCATCGTTACCGGAATGCGCTGTCCTTATCCTACCCCGCTCCGCCATAACGCACGAGTGCTTCATCGATTTCCTGCCCTGCTGCTCCTGGTCACGATAGTTTGCGTACTGCCCTGCTTTGCGGCGGCAGAAAGCGCGCAGACTGCGCTGGCACTGGCGCAGAGCGATCCCGCGAAGCTGGTGCAGCAGGTATGCGCGAACGAGGTTCGGAATTTTTCTGGATCGCGGCAGCCTCTGCGCTACCGCCTGCGCAAGGTGACGGCTACGAGTGACACGACCAAGCAGATCGTCGAAACGCGTGAAGGCGGGGTGGCGCGACTGCTGGCAATCCACGGCCAGCCGCTCAGCCCCGCACTGCAGCAATTTGAAGATGCTCGCCTGGAAAGAGTGCGAACAGATCCTGCCGTCGAAGCCCACCGGCGGCGAATGGAACAACGCGACACGGCCCGCATTGTGGAGCTGACGCGCGCGCTTCCGCAGGCGTTTGTTTACACCTATCAGGGTGCGCTCGACACACCGCAAGGGACGCTCATCCGCCTGTCGATGATGCCCAACCCCCAATGGACGCCGCCCGATTTTGAGTCACGCATCCTGACCGGCGTCCGCGGCGAAATGCTGATTGACGCCCAGGCGCTGCGCGTGCAGCGGGTAGAGGGCCGCGTCTTTCGCGATGTCGATTTTGGCTGGAAGGTGCTGGGCGTTCTCTATCCCGGCGGCAGAATTCTGTTTGAGCAGGCGCCTACGCGATGCTGCGGCTGGCAGTTATCGCACCTGCGTCTGCGGCTGAATGGCAAAGCGCTGATGCTGAAGCCGATTCGCATCGACATTGAGGAGTTTGCGTCCGACTACTCCCCAACGCCGTCGGGCTGGGGATATCGCGACGCGGCCCGTTGGCTGCTAAGCCCGGCCTGGAAATCAGGCGGCGCGTGATCAGGCGCGCGCGCGCAGCGGCTCACTGGGCGCGCTGTGGGCGCGGTTGCGCGGTCGGAAGGTTTCAGTGCGCACCGTCAGTTCTTCCACCAGACTGCGGTTGACTTCATAGCCACGGCCGGCGACCTGCGGGATTTCAATCTCGCCCGTTGCGGAGACTTCAATCGCGGGCTCGACAATGTCCCGATGCCAGTAGCGCTGCGAGGCGGAGACATCCCCCGGCAGCCGGAAATTTTGCAGCGACGACATGGCGATGTTGTGCGCCCGGCCGATGCCGCTTTCCAGCATGCCGCCGCACCAGATGGGAATGCCGCGTTCCGCGGTTACGTTGTGCACGCGAATCGCTTCGCTGAACCCGCCGACGCGGCCCAGCTTCACGTTAATGATGCGGCAGGAGCCCATGGCAATGGCCGCGAGCGCATCGCGGCGGTTGCGGATCGGCTCATCCAGACAGATGGCCGTCTCAAGCTGCCGCTGCAGCAGGGAGTGGAAGTAAAAATCGTCATGCCAAAGCGGCTGCTCGATCATCAGTAGACCGAACTCGTCGAAGGTGCGGATGTGGCTTTCGTCCTTCAGGCGGTAGGAGCCGTTAGCGTCGCAGCTCAGCATAATGTCGGGCCAGCGGCGGCGGATGGCCGCAAACATTTCGACATCGCGCCCCGGTTTGCACTTGAGCTTGATGCGCCGGTAGCCCGCTCCCAGTTCGCGCTCCACAACTTCGATCAGCTCATCAAGCGATGGTTGCAGCCCGATGGATACTCCGCACTCGATGCGCTTGCGGGTGCCCCCCAGCAGCTCAGCCAGGGGCAGATTGGCCTGCAGACTTTCAACATCCCAGACCGCATTTTCCAGCGCGGCCTTTGCCATGCGATTGCCGCGAACGTGCGACAGCGCGCGCAGACAGTCTCCGCCGCCTTCTATGTCGACGTGAAGCAGCGCGGGAATCAGCTCGTTGGCGAGCATAATCCACGCCGTATCTGTGGTCTCTTCGCTGAAGCCTGCGTGCTCCCCGGCGGTGCATTCCCCCCAGCCGGTAAATCCTTCAGCATTGACCTCCACGAGCACAATGCGGCGGCTGGTGGTGCGGCCAAAGCTGGTCTCAAACGGCCGCACCAGCGGCATGCCAATCTCACGCAGAACAATGCTATCGATCTTCATGGTTCCTCATCTTTTCGCCGGCCCGGCGCGCTCGGCCCGGCTGGCAGGAAATCGATCCCGGTCATGGAACTTGCATCCGCCAGCAGATAGGCTGGCTGCGGCTCTTCCGCACGAAACTGCACAGCACAGAGACCCTGAGAAAACGCATCCATCAACTGCCGACGAAGATGCAGCATCGATTCCAGCGCAGGATTCTCAGGCACCCGGAGTTTATCACTGGTCGAGTCAAAGGACGATTGTCTTACATTTGTAACCGTCACTGTGCGCTGAATGGGAGGGGTCGGCAAACTTTGGTTTCGCAGCATGCCCGCAACGCGCGCAGAGTTCACCCACCACTCCGCATGCAAACGGTCCGTCGGCAGTCCGCGATGGATTGCAGACGCTGACGGCCCGTAAAAGTCCGGCGAATAGCGGCGCACGATGGCTCCCAGCTTGTGCAGGTTGAAATACGCGTTGCGGACCTGCGTTGGATCAAACGTCCACTCGATCAGCGGAATGCCGCGGGCGATGGCGTCATCGCGCTGCGCCAGTTTCAGCCGGTAGCCGACGCCGCGATTGCGAAACTCTTCCGCCACCGCCACCATATGGGAGTGCAGGTAAGGATGGCCCTCGCGCACCCCAGGAATGGCGAATGCATAGCCGGCGAGTTGATCGCCTGCCCACGCACAGAACAGATGTCCACCAATCGACTGCCCCACGACAAACATCCGCCGCGGCACCACATCGAGCTCCGGATACTGCCAGACCGCGCGCTGCAGCGCAATACAGGCGTCAATCTCCGCGAAGGATTTCCCCGGACGAATCGCAATCTGCGGCAGTTGCGTCATCCCGGCGAGCTCCGCTCTTCATCCTTCACGAGATTCCACAACCGATCAAGTTCCTCGGCGGAGAGCGATTCCACGGGGGCCTGCGCTATCGCCTCCAGCGCGCCGAAGCGCCGGCGGAATTTCTGATTGGCAGCCCGGAGAATTAACTCCGGCTGCAGCTTCCAGTGGCGCGCCAGGCTGGCGGCAGTAAACAGCAGATCGCCCAGCTCCTCTTCGACAGCGTGACTGCGGGCCGCCGCATCCGGCATGGTCATCGCCTGCTCCATCTCCGCAAGCTCCTCGCGCAACTTCTCCAATACCGGCGCGGCGTCGGGCCAGTCGAACCCGACAGAAGCGGCCTTGCTGCCCAGCTTCCCCGCTTCCATTAGCGCCGGCATCGTGCGCGGCACTGCGTCGAGCAGGGGCCTGGGCGCGTCTTGGTTTTTTTTCGCACGCTCTTCGCGCTTGATCGCCTCCCAGTTCGCCACGACCTGCTCGGCATTCTCAGCGCGCCCCTGCGCAAATACGTGGGGATGGCGGCGCACCAGCTTTTCGTTGAGTGTGTCGATCACATCGCGCAGGCCAAACAGGCCGGCCTCCTGCGCCATCTCCGCGTAGAAAAGCACCTGCAGCAGCAGATCGCCCAGCTCATCCTTGAGCGCCGGCCAGTCCTCGCGCTCCACGGCATCGACCACTTCGTAGGCTTCTTCCAGAGAAAACCGCCGCAAGGACTGGAACGTCTGCTCGCGATCCCACGG
>JAJZCP010000177.1 GCA_021846065.1 Acidobacteriota bacterium | reverse complement strand
GGAAAATCTCCGGAACCTGTGCCGAACTGCTCGGTCCACAGGCGATTGCCGGAGCCGTCGAACTTTACCACCGCAATTTGAGCGGACCCGTTATTGGTGAATCCTGGGAACGCGCCATAGGTTTCGTCCAGAACGACAACATTTCCCTGCGGGTCGGTGGCGATCCCGTATGCCGTGTCTCCATTGTGAGAGGGGCGGCCGGTCGAAACGTAGCCGGTGCCGTATTGCTGCAGCCATCCCTGCGTGGAAGCGGTCGGGAACGTTACGGTGTCGGCTGGCGGAGGCCCTGCCGGATGGTACAGGCCATTGTTGCAGCCCGCCAGGCCGATCGCCAGGGGAAAAACCAGCGCTGCCTGCGCGACATACTTGTGTGACTGCCAGTTGCGGCGCATGTTGGCATACCTCCAAAACACCACAGTAGCACGGAGATTCGACGCGCAGAATTGCGAAATGTCAACGCATTTCGATGGTTTTTTGCGCGCAGTTTCCCTGGATGTATCTTGGAATCAGGACGCTGCGTCGTTTGAAGATCCAAATGCATCCAAAACTTATGCAAACCACAGAAGATGTATCCGCGACCACGCGGCAGCTTGGCAACTCCGACCTGCATATCACCGCCATCGGCTTCGGCGCCTGGGCCATCGGCGGCGGCGACTGGCAGTTTGGCTGGGGCGCGCAGGACGACAACGATTCTGTCGCCGCGATCCAGCGCGCCCTCGACCTGGGCATCAACTGGATCGATACGGCTGCGGTCTACGGCCTCGGCCACTCGGAAGAAGTGGTGGCGAAGGCGCTGGCGTCCCGCTCGAAAAGGCCCTATGTCTTCACAAAATGCTCGATGGTGTGGGACGAGAAGGAGCCCGGCAAGAACAAAAAAATTGGTCACAGCCTGAAGAAGGACTCCATCCGCCGCGAACTGGAGAACAGTCTGCGCCGTCTGAAGATGGAGGCCGTTGATCTCTACCAAATTCACTGGCCCGACCCGGAAGGGGACATTGAAGAGGGCTGGGAGACGATGGAGCAACTCAAGAAGGAAGGGAAGGCGCGCTGGGTCGGCGTCTCCAACTTCTCCGTCGCGCAGATGGAGCGTATCGCGAAGATCGCACCCATCACGTCGCTGCAGCCGCCGTATTCCATGCTGAACCGCAAAGTGGAAGCGGAAATTCTGCCCTACTGTGAAACGCACAACATTGGCGTTATCAATTATTCGCCGATGGTTTCAGGACTGTTGACAGGAGCGATGACGCGGGAACGCATCGCCAAAATGCCGGCGGATGACTGGCGCCGCAAGAATGCCCGCTTTCAGGAGCCGCAGATTACCCGCAACCTGGAGTTGGTGGAGCTGCTGCGCGAGATCGGAAAGCCGCACGGCCGTTCCCCGGGCGAAGTCGCAATTGCCTGGACGCTGCGCCTGCCCGCAGTGACGGCGGCGATTGTCGGCGGCCGCAGCGCGAAACAGGTAGAGGGCGTCATCGGCGCGGCCTCGTTCCGCCTGCAGCCACAGGAAATTGCCCGCATTGAGAAGTTTCTGGCCGAGACGCCAGCTCCCGAGAAGAAGTAGCAGTACGCCCTCCGTGAGGCAGCAGCGGCCGGCCCGGCGCCGGCCGTTTTGCTTTTCGGCGGCGGGTATCCCGTATCCTTTGCAGAATGGTCCGTTCTGCCAAACAGCCCGCTGCGCCAAGCAGACCCGCCTCTGGGAAGCGCAAGGCGCATCGCCGCATCGGAGTGCACGTTTCCACCGCGGGCGGCGTGGATCGCGCCATCGCCCGCGCAGCCGAGATCGCTGCCGATGCGGTGCAAATTTTCTCCTCCAGTCCGCGCATGTGGCGGGCTTCCGCAGTTCCGCCAGCGATGGGAAGCGCGGTCCGCGCCGCGCGAGAGAGCCACGGAGTCGGGCCACTGGCCGTCCACGCCAGCTACCTGATCAATGTCTGCAGCCAGTCCAGGGAAGTGGTAGAGAAGTCCGCCGCTGCCTTTCGCGCGGAGATGGAACGGGCGCTGGCTCTGGGTGCGGAGTTTCTTGTGCTCCATCCTGGTTCTTACCGCGGCATGACACGGCACCAGGGCCTGGTGCTGGCTGCGGAGACCATCGCCACCGCTGCGTCTGGCCTCAGCCTGCCGGGCGAAGGGTTCCAAATCCTCATTGAAAATACTGCAGGGGCGGAGCATTCGCTCGGCGGCTCGCTCGAACAGGTGGCGGAGCTGCTGGAGCATCTGCGCCCTCATGTGCCGGTCGCAGCGTGTCTGGACACCTGCCACCTGCACGCTGCGGGCTATGACATTCTGACGGACAAGGGGTGGCAGCAGACGCTCAGGGAGATTGCTTCGACGGTCGCGTACGCCAACGTTCGTGTCTGGCACTGCAATGACGCCAAGTCGGCGCGCGGGTCAAAGCTCGACCGGCATGAGCATATTGGCCGAGGTTCGATTGGGCTTGAGCCCTTTCGGCGCCTGCTGGCTGAGCCCGGTTTTGCCGGCGCCGCTTTCATCGCCGAGACACCCGTTGACGAGGTCTGCGATGAGGCAGGCAATGTGCGGGCGCTGCGCGCGCTCCTCTGAAAGCTCGCGCCCGCAGCGGGCGCGGGTCCATCTCCGCGAACCGCCAATCCATCGGCTTTCCTCAGCGGACGGTTAGAATTTAAGCAGTATGCAGACTGAAAATGCTGGCAGCCCCGCAAAGCCCTCTGACCGTCTCCCGCGCTATAACCCGGCTGAAATCGAGCCGCGCTGGCAGGCGGCGTGGAGCGCGCAGGCCGAGCTCTATGCGGCAGAACCCCCGGAAAGCGGAAAGCCCAAGTACTACGTGCTGGAGATGTTGCCGTATCCGTCGGGCCAGCTGCACATGGGGCACGTGCGCAACTATGCCATCGGCGATGCCCTGGCGCGTCACATGTGGATGCGGGGCTACAACGTGCTGCATCCCATGGGCTGGGACGCCTTTGGACTGCCGGCGGAAAACGCCGCGTTAAAGAACAATACGCCGCCGCGCGAGTGGACGCTCGCCAACGTTGCGGCCATGAAGCGCCAGATGGGCCGGCTGGGCTTCAGTTATGACTGGCAGCGTGAGGTGACGACGTGCCTGCCCGACTACTATCGCTGGAACCAATGGTTCTTCCTGCGTTTGCTGGAGAAGGGCCTGGCGTACCGCAAGAACAGCAAGGTGAACTGGTGCCCTGCCTGCGCCACAGTCCTGGCGAATGAGCAGGTGGTCGACGGCTGCTGCTGGCGCCATGAGGACGTGATGGTGCAGCAGCGGGAGTTGGAGCAGTGGTTCCTGCGCATCACCAACTATGCCGGTGAGCTGCTGGATGATCTGGATAAGCTGTCAGGCTGGCCGGAAAAAGTCCGCACCATGCAACGCAACTGGATTGGCCGCAGTGAAGGTGCGCTCGTTCATTTTGCCGTCGCTGCTGCCGAAAAGGACAGGCGTGAACCCCGGCACCATCCGGTGAAGTTGAACCTGACCGAGACCATGCTGGAACAGGTCCCCGAGGCCGAAATTGTCTCCGTCTTCACCACCCGCATCGATACGATCTTCGGCGCAACTTCGCTGCAGCTTTCGCCGGAGCATCCGCTCATCGCGCGCCTGGCGGCGGCCGATTCTGAGCTGGAGCAGAAGGTTCGCGCCTTGTTTGAAGAGCAGCGCCGCGCCCGTGAGATGGGCGTGTTAAACGATCTTGAAAAGCACGGCTTCGCGACCGGTCACTCCGCGGTCAATCCATTTACGAACGAAGAGATTCCTATCTGGGTCGCAAATTACGTGCTGACGGATTACGGAACAGGCGCCGTCATGTCTGTCCCCGCCCATGATGAACGGGATTATGAGTTTGCGAAAAAATACGATCTGCCGATCAAAATTGTCGTGCTGCCCCGGGAGGTGAGGGACGCAGCCGGGGAGCAGACCGAGCCGTTGCTGCCATTTACCGGGGAAGATAGCCTGCTTCTGAATTCCGGCGCTTTTACGGCGATGGGATGTCAGGAAGCCCAGACCGCCATGATTGCCTTTGCGGAGAAGCACGGTTTTGGCAAGGCATCCACCATATACCGATTGAAAGACTGGGGCATCAGCCGGCAGCGCTATTGGGGCACGCCAATTCCCGTCCTCTACTGCGCAACCGATGGTATAGTTCCGGTGCCGGATGACCAGCTGCCCGTGGTGCTGCCGGAGAATATTGCGATTACGCAGGAGGGTGGATCGCCGCTGGCTCGCGTGCCGACTTGGCGTCATTGCA
>JAJZCP010000176.1 GCA_021846065.1 Acidobacteriota bacterium | reverse complement strand
GCCAGCGCCACGTGTGCCAGGTCGGCGAAATTGTGAATGCGCGCACGCTGGAGACGCAGGTATCGCGCCTGCTGACCCACACACACGCCGAGGTTCGGCAGCTGGGCGAGCGTCTGCGTCAGGCAGCGGCGGAGCCGGCATGGAATGTGCAGCGGGCCGCGCTGGAAGCACTGCAGCAGGAGATTGCGGCGGTCAACCCGGAGCTGGGCGAACGGGCCGCGGCGCTGCTGTTGCGCGACGTTCCGGTGGCGCCCACGCTGGTGAAATACGCCGCGCCCGTGCCGTATGTCGAGCAGACACGCGCCGAGCTGCGCCAGGCCGCGCAGGAGCTGATGGGGGATGCGCCAGTGGCAGAGGCTCCGCTGGTGGATCTGGTGGAGGACACCGTTGGGCGCGATTCGCTGGAGATCGAGCTGGCGGCGACACTTCTCTATGGCGAGTCGCACTATCCGTACCGGCAGATTCGCGACTGCGTGGCGGCGTTGGACAGCGCCCGCCGCGACGCGCTCATCGCCCTGGGAGTGCGGCATCGCGGACGCCATGACGAGCTGCTGCGTGCCTTTGCCTCGGGCTACAGCTTCCGCTTCGACATTCTGATGGATATTGGCGGCTTTCGCGACATGCATCGCCATCGGCGATCCATCCAGGCGATCCAGCCATTTACCGCCCGGCATGGATTTGACGTGCCGGACCTGCTGGCCGGGACTGCCTTACAGCCGGCGTATGAAGCCGCGGTCCGCGCGGCCTTTGCCGCCAGCGCGGCAATCGCAGATGCAAAGATTCCCGAAGCCGCGCAGAGCGCGCAATACCTGCTGCCGCTGGGTACGCGCTGCCGCTCGCTGTTCAAGATGGACTTTGCCGAGGCCGTCTATATCTCGGAGCTGCGCAGCGCGCCGCAGGGCCATATCTCCTACCGACGCGTGGCGTGGGAGATGTATCAGGCCGTGGCGCAGCGGCATCCGGCACTGGCGCGGCACTTCCGCGTGACGGACGTGCGGGAGCCCGTCGATCCGTTGCAGCGTTGACCGCAAGCGGCGAAGCCGGCGGGGAAGACCGGCTTCGCTCGCCGCGCGTTATGCCGCCATTGCGTCATCAAAGCGGATCAGCACCTTGGTGTACCCGTCCTCCCGCCGGTCGAACTTCTCATACGCGTCCGGCGCGTCGTTGATCCGGATATGCTTGCTGACGATCTTTCCCGGGCGCGCGCGGCCTTGCAGGATCAGGTCGCGCAGATATTCGTTGTAGCGCTTCACCGGCGCCTGCCCCATGCCGATGGAGACCGCCATATCGAACAGCCTGGCGATGGGCAGCGGGTAGATACCCTGCTTGGCCTGCTCGTCTTTCGCTCCGGGATCGGGCGCCATATATACGCCGATCAGCGCGATGCTGCCGGCCGGGTTCACCAGCCTGGAACAATCATCGATGATCTGGTTGTGGCGCTCTTTGGACGGGTCTTTCTGGTCGTTTGCCTGGTAGCCGACCGCGTCGATGACGCAATCCACCCCGCCCAGCTTTTCCGCCTCGCCCGGACGCAGGCTCTCCTGCCATTGCGTGTCCTGCTTCCGCAGATTCTTGATCTGGTCGACCGGGTCGCCCTCCTCAAAGTTGATCGGGATCGCCCCCAGCTCGCGGGCTTTCTCCAGACGCTCCGGAATATGGTCGACGACATAGACCTGGGCCGCGCCGCGGATCAGCGCCGAGTGTGCAGCCAGCAGCCCTACCGGCCCGGCGCCAAAGACGGCAACAGACTTGCCCGTGCTCACATGCGCCAGCTCGGTCGCATGAAACGCGGTCGGGAAGACATCGGAGAGCAACAGAAAATCATCCTCGTATTGATCGCCCGCCTCGCCCGGCAGCTTCAGGCAGTTGAAGTCGGCGTAGGGCACCAGCACATATTCCGCCTGGCCGCCGGAGTACGGGCCCATGCCCGCATAGCCGTAGCCGGCATGCGGCTGATCACCCATCGTCAAGCAGGCATGGGTGTTGCCCCGGTGGCAGTTATGGCAAAAGCCGCAGGCGATGTTGAAGGGCAGCACCACCCGGTCGCCCACCTTGATGCTCTGCACAGCGTCTCCCACCTGTTCGATGACGCCCATAATTTCATGGCCCACAACCGTGCCTTTCTTGAGCGACGTGCGGCCCTCATACATATGCAGATCGCTGCCGCAGATGCCGCTGGTGGTGACGCGGAGCAGTGCGTCCGTTGGTTTTTGCAGGGTGGGCCGGGGACGGTCGGACAGAACCATCCGGCGTTTGCCGTCATACGTAATGGCTTTCATGGAGACTCCTCTGGGGTGAAGGGTAGAGAGTGCGTCGTAAAGGGTTTCGCGAAGAGATATCTGGCCGCGATGCAACAGGGCCCTACTGCAAGTGAGATGCGACGACGGCCGCGGAAGCAGACCCCGGCGCACCGCTGCCTGCCGCTTTTCCTGCGGCCAGCCGCGTTGCCCGTGTTCCTGTCCCGCTGTTGGTGCTAGAATCCCGCCAGTAACCCAATCGTGAGTTCGATCATCAATCCCCCAATCCCCTGGAGACGGCCATGGCAGACGACAAGGAGCGCTCGCGCGCAATCGAGCTAGCGCTCTCGCAGATTGAGAAGCAATTCGGCAAGGGATCCATCATGCGCCTCGGCAGCAAAGAGGCGATTGTCCCGATCTCCGTGATTCCTACCGGCTCCATCTCGTTTGACCTGGCGTTGGGCGTCGGCGGCGTTCCACGGGGCCGCGTCATTGAGATCTTCGGGCCGGAATCATCGGGCAAAACCACCATAACGCTGCAGATCATTGCCGAAGCCCAGAAGATGGGCGGCATGGCTGCGTTTGTGGACGCTGAGCACGCGCTGGACCCGGTCTATGCGAAAAAGCTGGGCGTGGATGTCGATAATCTGCTCATTTCGCAGCCGGACTACGGCGAGCAGGCCCTCGAAATTACCGAGGCGCTGGTACGCTCAGGCGCGATTGATGTGCTGGTGGTCGACTCCGTGGCCGCGCTGGTGCCCAAGGCGGAGCTGGATGGCGAGATGGGCGACTCCCACGTGGGCCTGCAGGCCCGGCTGATGTCGCAGGCGCTGCGCAAGCTGACCGGCACGGTCTCGAAATCCCGCACGGCGTTGATCTTTATCAACCAGATTCGCGAGAAGATCGGCGTCATGTTCGGTAACCCGGAGACGACCACCGGCGGCCGCGCGCTCAAGTTCTACTCCTCGGTCCGCGTGGATATCCGCCGCATTGCCGCCGTGAAGGAAGGCGACGTGGTGGTGGGGTCGCGCACCAAGACCAAGATCGTCAAAAACAAGGTCGCCGCGCCGTTCCGGGAGGCGGAGTTCGACATTCTTTACGGCGAAGGCATCTCGCGCGAAGGCGATGTGCTGGACCTGGCGGTGCTGCATAACATCGTCGAAAAGTCGGGGGCCTGGTACAGCTTCTCCGGCGAGCGCATCGGCCAGGGCCGCGAAAATGTGCGCCAGTATCTCAAGGACAATCGGGACACGTTCGCGCGCATTGAAGGAACCCTCCGGCAGAAGCTGGGGCTGAGCAGCAAGAGCGAGGCCGCCGAGCCTGTGCCGGCCGTTCCGGTGAATGGAGCCGCCGCAGCGCAGGAAGCGGTAAAGGCAGGTGCCAGGCGATAAACGTTGTCCAGTAGCGCTTTGACAAGTCGGGAATGCGCGAGAACGGAATAGTAGGCCAAAATTTTAAGTCTTGGTGCCTGTTCCGCCCCTTTACAATCGGTTCACTTTTAAGTTAACTTTGAAACGTGCATGGATCTGTTCGAATTCTGTCGCGGTCGCTGGGGGCGAGTGGTGTATGCCACTGATGAAAATGGCGCTCATCGGGCGGCAGATTTCTTTGAAAAACTGACGAGTTCCGACCAAGCAAAAGTGGCTGCTCTTTTCAAGCGTTTCGCAGAATTCGGAGAGATCAAGAATCGTGAGAAGTTCAAGAAAATATCAAGTGATCTTTTTGAATTCAAAAGCGGACAAATTCGAATGTTTTGCTTTATCGAGCGTGGAACAGTTGTAGTCACGAACGGCTGCATCAAAAAGAGAGATGAACTGGATAAGGCCGAAATCATCCGGGCGCAGCGCATCCGATCTCAGCACAAAAGAATTCATCAGCCTTAACCTCCGAAAAATCCGCTGTTTACGATAGAAGAAAAATGAAAACACTCAACGATGTTCTCTCGCAGAATTGGGCGCTCGTTCAGCAGGAATCCCTGATTATCGAAGCAACGGA
>JAJZCP010000175.1 GCA_021846065.1 Acidobacteriota bacterium | reverse complement strand
GGCCTTCCCTCCGGGAATCTGGCATCCTCAGCGACAGACCACCGGCTGGCTGCACAGCAAGAGTTTCAACCACCGAGGGAATGCCTCGGGACGGCATCAGCAATTCCCCTGCGAGTCGCAGTTTTCATCGCTTTTTATTCGCTTTTTATTCTGGCCTGTGCTAGCATCCGGCTACAGTGAAAGCCGCTGTTCACCACGCTTGAAAGGATCGATTCCCATGGACGCGCACAAAGAACTCATCGCCGAATTCGACCGTGAAGCCGCCACCACCCGCAAAATCCTCGCCGCCATCCCCGCCGATGCCGACTTCAGCTTCCAATCTCATCCCAAATCGATGACCCTGGGCCGCATCGCCGGCCACACCGCGGAGATCTTCACCGAGTGGCCCGTCGCCACGCTCACCCTCGACGTGCTCGACATGGGCCAGGGCGGCTTTACCCCCTACTCGGCCACCAGCACTGCCGCGCTGTTGGAAAAGTTTGACATCGAACTCGTCAAGGCCAAATCCGTCCTCGCCGACTTCGATCCCGCTCACTGGATGGACACCTGGAAGCTCACCATGGGCGATCAAGTCTTCGTGCAGGGGCCGAAATGGGAGATTTTCCGCACCTGGGTCCTCAGCCACGGCATCCATCACCGCGCCCAGCTTGGCGTCGATCTGCGCCTCCTCGGAGCCACCCTCCCCGGCACCTACGGACCCTCCGCCGACGAGATGCCCGGAGCCTGAGCCTCGCCCATGACCCTCCCCCAGCTTTACCCCATCCCCGTTCTTGATCCAATTCCGGTGCTTTATCCCATTCTGGACGCGAGCGTCTTCCCGGCTCATCCCGACGCTCGCGCCGCATTCCTTACCCGTCTCGGCAGGGAACTGGCCTCGACCGGCCTCTCTCTGCTCGAATACCGCAACAAAACGGCCTCCGACGCCGAGGTCCTTGCCGACGCGCTGCTTCTTCGCGCCGCGCTGCCCTCCGGTCAGGTGCGCCTGGTCATGGATGACCGCACAGACGTTGCCCTCGCTGCGGGCTTCGACGGCGTCCACGTCGATGCCGGCGACCTGCCGCCTGCCGTCGCCCGCTCCCTCTTCAATGCCGCCGGGCGCGTCGGTCCCATCGTCGGCACTTCCGCCAGCACCCTCGACGCGCTCGCCCTTGCACTGCGCGAACCCGTTGATTACATCTCCTTTGGCCCCATCTTTCCCACCACCACCAAGCAGACCGCCGCCGCCCCCATCGGCCTCGCTGGCGTCCGCAGTTTCCGCGCCCTCGCCGGTCCTGATGCCTCGCTCGTCGCCGCCGCCGGCATCACTCTGGCCACCGCGCCGGAAATCCTGGCCGCCGGTGCCAGCTCCGTCGCCGTCTCCGCAGCCATCTTCCGCTCTGACCAACCCGCAGAGGAAGTGCGCCGCTGGCTCATCGCGCTCGCCTGACCCTCCACACCGGATCGAATGGCTCTCGGTAAATTCCCTGAAAAATCTGTCAAGTGCTCAGTCTGTGGAAAACGCTCCATCTTGCTGATTGCAATAAAGATAAAATTTAGAAGAAATGGCATGATTTTTTCTCGACTCTGCCATACTGTTCCACAGGGTTTGTTCGCTCGGTTGCGCCGCGCATGGCTTGCCGCTTTGCAGGCGTTTCTCCGCGGACTTTGCCCGTGCACCTGCTGCCATCGGCCATTCGCATCAATCAGGTATAAAAAGCAGGTATAAAAAGTGAAATTTCGCGAAAATCAAACAAGATCAATTCATTCAATAAGATAAATGAAAACACATACCCCCCCCTCCCCCCTGACAGATCGATTATGTATAAATGAGTAAACTTCGACACAACTTCGCCCCGCAGAAATTGCTCGCATGCGCTCGCAACCTCAAGCTGAAATTTGTGTCTAATACATTGAGCGATAGCTTCGTGCAATTGCCTCCGGCGAACGCCATTCGCTCCACGATCATCGCTCTCTGGTGAGGTCTTTATGCGTCCGTCGAATCGTTTTCACAGCATCGGCTTAGCCATTCTGTTGGTTTTGCTGGCTGCTTCGTCCGTGGCGCGCGCGCAAAGCGCCCCAGCCAACACAGACGGTCAGATCGAGATGAATGTCGTCCATGCGCTCGACGCCGCCGACCAGCTCAAGCCCGACTGGATCACCGCGACCACGGTGCAGGGCGTCGTCACGCTCTCCGGCACCTCGTCCAATCAAGCCAATCGTGAGCTTGCGGCTTCGCTTGCCGCCAAGGTTCCCGGCGTCTCCAAAGTCGTCAACAACCTCACCGTCGGCAATCCGCAGCAGGCAAACAGCGACGCAAATACGGGCGCTGCCACAGCGCAGAGTCCGCAGGAGATGGATGCTCAGCAGCAAAACTCCGCTGGACTTCCGCCTGCAAACCAGCAAGGGAATCCGCCCAACGAGCAGGCGAACAATCCGTCTTCGCGCCCAGGTTATGCCCCGAACGGCAACGGCTTTCAGCAGCAGAATCAGCCCTATCAACAGCAATATCCAGCCGGACCTGAGCCGCCGCGCGACCCTGTCACCTTGCCGCAAGGCACCACAATCGTCGTCCGCACCACCCAGTCGGTCTCCACACAGATGGCCGAGCCGGGCACGCCCATCGATTTTGTCGCCGCTCGTGACGTATATTCCGGCGGCATTCTGGCCATCCCCCGCGGAGCCACCATTCACGGCGAGGTCACCGATGTTCGCAAAGCCGGAGCGCTGACCGGCCATCCGGAGCTGGCCCTGCGTCTGGACGCCGTGCAGCTTGAAGGCAACAGCTACCCGGTCACCGCCAATCTCTTCCGCGTGCGCGGTCCCGGCAAGGGTGGCCACACGGCCGCCAGCGCATTTGGCGGAGCCTTGCTCGGCGCTCTGGTGGGTGGTGCATTCGGCGGCGGCACGGGTGCTTTGGTCGGTGGCACTGCGGGCGGACTCGGCGGCACCGCTGCCTCGGCTATGTCGCGCGGACCCCAGGTCTGGATTCCTTCCGAATCCATGCTGACCTTCCACCTGACCAATGCACTCACGGTCACGCCGGTCAGCCGCCAGGAGGCTCTGCGGCTCTCTTCGGCTGCGCCGGGTGAAGCCGGTCCCACGCTGCAACATCGTGGAGGCTATCCTGCGCCCGCCGTTTATCCTGCGCCTGTCGTCTATCCTTACGGCTATTATGGTGGCTATCCCGGCTATTATCCAGGCTTTTATGGCCCCAGCATCGGCATCGGCTTCGGTCGCGTCTGGTAATCGGCCCTCAGTCGCGCCCCTTTTTGCGAATCTCGATGTTCAGCCGTTTGATCTTCTGGTTGAGCGTCGATAGCGGAATGCGGAACTGCTCGGCGGCCTCCGTCTGGTTCCAGTTGCAGCGCTCCAGCTTTTCCAGAATGATGCGCCGCTCGATCACCTCGATGATGTCAAAAAGCGAGGCATGGGGATTGTCCTCCAGCAGCGCAGCGGGCAGGGAACGTCCGCTGATGTTGGGCGGCAGCAGGCTGGAGTCGATCAGCGGATTGGTCGAGAGCACGACGCAGCGCTCGACCACGTTCTCCAACTCGCGAACGTTTCCCGGCCAGTCATAGTCGATCAGCGAGCGCATCGCGTCCTGCGTAATTTTGCGAGCTTCCAGACCGTTTTCGCGTGAATAGAAGTCGAGAAAGCGGTTCACCAGCAGAGGAATATCTTCGCGGCGGCTGCGCAGCGGTGGCAGGTCAATCGAGATCACGTTCAGCCGATAGAAGAGGTCTTCCCGGAATCGGCCCTCGCGGACAGCCTGGCGGAGATCGACGTTGGTGGCGGCCACAATGCGCACATCCACCTGAATCTCGTGCGTGCCGCCAAGCTGCATGAAGCGGCGATCCTGCAGAACGCGCAAAATCTTCGCCTGTGTATCCATGCCCATATTGCCAATCTCATCCAGAAACAGAGTGCCGTTGTTGGCAATCTCGAAGAGGCCTTTTTTGCTGGCAATTGCGGAGGTGAACGAGCCTTTGACGTGGCCAAAGAGCGTGGACTCCAGCAGTTCCGAGGGCATCGATCCTGAGTTGACCGGCACAAAAGGCTTGTCCTTGCGCGGCGAGCCGGCGTGCAGAGCCTTGGCGATCAGCTCCTTGCCCGTGCCGCTTTCGCCCAGAATCAGCACCGTCGAGCGGCTGGGCGCCACCTGCGCCACCAGGTCAAAGATGCGCAGCATCACTTCGCTTTTGCCGATGATGTTGGAGAAGTTGTAGCGCTGGCGCAGCGCGCGTTTCAGTTGCAGATTCT
>JAJZCP010000174.1 GCA_021846065.1 Acidobacteriota bacterium | reverse complement strand
GCTGAAGATTTGGCGCTGCATCTAAGGCCCTAATATGCCGGTGCCCAACGCCCTTGCGACGCTTCCCCACCGTGGCGACCGTCGCCGCACGGTCTGGGCGATCGAGTGGCTCAATTTCTTTCTGGCGGACGTGCAGACAGGGCTTGGTCCCTTTCTGGCTGCGTGTCTGGCAGCCAGTGGATGGCGCGCCAGCCGGGTAGGATTTGCCCTGACACTTGCCGGCCTTGTAACCGTCGGGGTGCAGGTTCCCGCGGGCGCTGTGATTGATGCTGTGCATCGGAAACGGCTCCTGGTCGGCGGCAGCCTCGCCGTCCTGACTGCGGGTGCGCTGTTGCTGATCGGCCCACTGACCCCGTTCCGCGTGTACTCCGCGCAGGCGCTGATTGGGGTTGCCGGACCCTTTTTAGGGCCTGCCGTCACGGCCATAACCCTCGGCGTCGTCGGCGCGGCGGCGTTTGACCGCCAGTTTGGAAAGAATCAGGCATTTAATTCCGCCGGGAATGTTGTCACAGCATTGGTCATTGCCTGGGTGAGCTACCACATCGGCTTCCGCGCCATCTTCATTATGGCGGCAGTTCTGACGCTGCCAGCGCTGGCTTCACTGGCAGCCATCGACCGCAGCCAGATCGACTATCAGCAAGCTCGTGGCGCAGCCGCTAGCGACGGTGGCAGCCGCGCCGGCCATATACGCCTGCTGATGCAGGATCGCGTGCTGCTCGCCTTTCTGGTCTGCGTGTTTCTGTTTCATCTTTCCAATGCCGCCATGCTCCCGGATCTCGGCGAGATGCTGGCGCTCGGCAAGACGCGCGAAGCGGGACCCTTTATGGCGGCGTGCATCATCGTCACGCAGACGGTAATCGCGCTCTCCGCAGCCTGGATCGGCCGGGCCGCCAGCTCGTGGGGCCGCAAGCCGCTGCTGCTCGCAGGGTTCGGCGTACTGCCTGTACGCGGCGTTCTCTACACGGTCGTACATGGGACGGCGCCGCTGATTGCCGTGCAATTGCTTGACGGCGTGGCGAACGCCATCTTCGGCGTGGTGTCGATCCTGGTGATTGCCGACCGCACGCGCGGTACAGGCCGCTTCAATCTGGCAGCGGGTGTTCTTGCTACGGCCGTGGGGATCGGCGCCGCGCTGAGCAACACGGTCGGCGGGGAGCTGATTGAATCGCTCGGCTTCTCCGCATCCTTCCTCGGCCTGGCTGCCATTGCAGCTATCGCCTTCGTCCTTCTTGCCACAGCCGTGCCGGAGACGCGCCCGGCGCCCGCAGAAGCTCAAGCCCTGGCGAAGTAACGGCCCGTCCAAACGGCGGTTAAGCCTGCTCTCCGCAGCGCCGTTAGAATCTGCGACAATCGAACATCAATGCCGACTTTTCTGCCGCATTCCCTGATCGATCCTGCCATCTGGATCCTCTGCATCCTGTCCTTCCTGCTGATCCTGTGGCGGCCGCGCGGCATCGCGGAACACTGGTGGGCATCGGGCGGAGCGATCCTGCTGGTGGGTCTGGGGCTGCTGCCGCTTCGCGATGCGGGCGCCGCGATCCGCGCCGGAATCAGCGTCTATCTGTTTCTGACTGGCATGATGCTGCTCGCGGACCTGGCACGGCAGCATGGACTTTTCGACTGGCTGGCGTCACATGCCTTGCGGCTGTCGCGCGACTCTCAGCAGCGGCTCTTCGCGCTGATCTTCGGCATCGGTGTGGTGGTAACGGCGCTGATGTCCAACGACGCCACGGCCGTGCTGTTGACACCAGCGGTTCTAGCCGTCGTGCGGCGCACCAGGACCTCGCCGCTGCCCTATCTTTTTACCTGCGCTTTTATCGCGAACGCGGCCAGTTTTGTACTGCCCATTTCCAACCCAGCCAATCTGGTCGTCTTTGACGGGCAGATGCCGCCGCTGGGCGCGTGGCTCGCCATGTTTCTTCTGCCCGCGGCCGGCGCCATCGGCATGACGTTCCTGGTGCTGCGGTGGCGATTTCGCCAAGAGCTTGCGAGCCCGCTGGTGGATGGCGTGCCACCAGCGCCGCTGCGGCTGCATGGAAAGCGAGCCGGCATTGGAATTCTTGCTGCCGCCGCGGGACTGCTGGCAACATCTGCGCTGGGCGGTCCGATCGGCCCGGCAACGCTGATTGCAGGGCTCGCGGTCCTCTTGTTCGTAGGCCGCACGGACTGGAGGCTGATGCGTGACGCAGCTGCCGACATCTCCTGGGGTGTGCTGCCGCTGGTGGCGTCGCTGTTCGTGCTCGTCGGAGCGCTGGAACATGCGGGTGCGCTGCGATTCTGCGTTGCCGGCCTGACCGCAGCCGCGACGCTGCCGGCATTCCTTCACTTCACTGCCATCTCTTTCGTTATCGGCGGGGCTGCCAATGCCATCAATAACCTGCCCATGGGGTTGATCGCCGCCTCTGCCCTGCACGCGGCCAAGGCGGAGCGCGCGGTGCACGCAGCGGCACTGCTGGGCATCAATCTGGGACCCAATCTCTCCGTGACCGGCTCGCTGGCAACCATCCTCTGGTTGATCGCGCTACGCCGGGAAGGGATACAGATTGGTGCCCGCCATTTTTTGCGCGAAGGCATCTTTCTTATGCCGCTCGCCCTGTTGACCGGCGTTGCCCTGCTGACCGTGCTGGCAGGTTAAGCGGCACAAGCCAGAAGCGTCAGACTGCGGACGCCTGTAGCGCATGCCGCCACCAGGAAAAACGCCCTCTCAGGAGCCGAAGTTCACACGGGCCGGAGCACGCAGCTTTATTCCCTTCGCCTTCGTCGTGACCTTCACCCGCTGCAGTCCACTCCGGCTGGCGGTAACAGTCGCCATGTACTGGTTGCTGAGCGAGGTCTGAAACCGCTTAAGAAACGGTCCGACCGAGACAGGTGTCGTCATCGCCTCGGTATAGGCCACCCCGCCAGTTCCTTCTGAAACCATCAACAGATAGCTTTGCCCGAACAGCGTGGCTGTACTTCCAAAACTGCGGCCGCCGATATCGTGAAAATACAGGCTATACACCACCAGACCCGCCTTCTGGCAGTCGGAGATGGTGGTGCGCACGTATGGGTCCTGCAGATCGCTGCTTTGATAGTAGGGATCTTCGCCGTTGGTCAGCATAAACACCACACGGCGCGTCTGCGTCTTGGAGGGCCACTTCTTCGCAAGATCGGACAGCGAAAAATACGGGCTGCCGGTAATGCCTGGCAGCGAGTTGGGAAGCCGCAATGTATTGGCGGCTGCGGCATGATCCTTCGTCAGCGGATGCTGCAGCACGGCGCGGCCGTTCAGCATGTAGGCGACGGCGACCTCCACGGATGGCGGCAGCTTCCGGATGAAATCCTTCATCATGGGGAACTGCAGCGAGATCGACGAAGGCGCGGATTCATCGATCAAAAAAACCAGCTGCAGCGGAGCGTTGGGTCCGCGCAGCGGGGTCCACTGCGAGATTTTGCTCTGCCGTCCATCGACGGACACGGCAACGCTCTGCTGGGGCAACTCCGGCAACTGGCGGTCGCCACGCACCGTGACAACCATCTGCCCCGTGGATGAACCTTCTTGCGCCACTGCCCGTGCGCCCGTCAGCGACGGAACGGCGAGCAACATGGCGACTGCCAGCGATGCGGCAAGAAAAGCCGAGCGGCGAATTTTTTTCATGGGATCATCTCCTGTGCATCGGCGGAACGGCGCGTTTGCGTACTGAAATGGCGCCGCACAACCGCCTGCCTGACGGCGCGCTTTCGAGCATAGAAACACTGCAGCGCCCTCGCGGAGGCTTATTCTATTCGATGCGGGATGGGAAGTCGCAGAGAAAACCAGGACGCGGCAGCTTCGCTCGGCAGGATGAAAACTTCTACTTTTTGGCTTCGTCGGGCGAAACGGGCAGGGTGTAAATCACTTCCCCGGGCCGGGCGTAGTGCATCTGGTGCCGCGCCTCAAACTCAATGGTATCGGGATCCGTCCGCAGCCGCTGGTCATGCAAAGCCAGCCGCTGGTTTTCCTGCTGCAAGGATTGAATCTGCTGAGCCAGTACCCGGGACTGCGTTTCCTTCTGCCGGTAGGCGACAAGCCCGTCGCGGCCGAGCACCGCATATCCGCCAACCGCTGCGCACGTACCCATCAGCAGGAGCGTCGCACCCTTGCGGCGCATGGTCCTGGCCCGCATCAGAAAAGCCTGCAGACCCGCCGGCCCATCGCTCACAGGCGCGGGGCGTGCGGCGATCAGCAGTGGCTGCGAGGCATTGTGCGATGCGGGCATTCTTCTCCGATTTCTACGTCTTGCGTCGTGCTTCCG
>JAJZCP010000173.1 GCA_021846065.1 Acidobacteriota bacterium | reverse complement strand
GTCAACGGTGACAGTGGGAGTGACCGCGTCCTGCATGATTTTTTTACCGGAGGGCGAAGCGTACTCGGCGATGGTAAGGATGACGGCGGCTCCGTCGGGCAGCGGCAGGGTCTTCTGCACAGATTCGTCGCCAAAGGTGCGTTCGCCGACGATATCGGCGCGCTTGTTGTCCTCCAGCGCAGCAGCGGCCAATTCAGCGGCTCCGGCTGTGCCGCGATTGACGAGAACGGTCAGCGGCACATTGGTGAGGTCGAGTTTGGGGTCGGCAGTGAAGGTCTGCGTGGCGAAGTGCTGACCGCTGAGCGTGGCCAGTGTGCCTTTGGCCAGGAAGAGATTGGCCAGACGCAGGCCGTCAGCGGGGGTGCCGCTGGTGACATCACGCAAATCAAGCAGAATCTTCTTTTCCGAGGTTCCCTGCATGGCCTTGATGCGAGCTGCCATTGCGTCCACGCGCGCGGCGGAAAGTGCCACTGGCTTCATATAGACAATCGCGCCGGAGTCGTACTGCTGCACAAACATATTGGGCGTTTGAAGATCGACGCGGGTGAGCGGAACTTTGTCCGGATCGCTTTTGCCGGGCCGAATCACAGAGAGCGTGACCTCGGTTCCAGACTTGCCTTCCAGCATCAGGTTCAGCAGCGCCGCGGGCAGTTCACGCGTGGAGTGGCCATCGATTGCGATGACGACGTCGCCGTCCTTGAAGTTGCCTTTGGCGGCCGGGGAATCCGGCTGCGCACTGACGACGGTCGCATAGCCGAAGCGCTTGGCCAGCATCATGCCCACCTGTGCGCTGCCGCCCGTCGGACGCTCACTGTAAATCTTGTACTCCGCCGGACTGAGATAGCTGGAGCCGGAGTCAAGCGAATCCAGCAGGCCGTGAAGCGCGCCGGAGGTAACGTCGGGAATGCTTGGCACGGTCACGTAGTCGGTTTGAATCTTGCGCAGAACCTCAGAGTAAACCTCGATCTGACGATAGGCGCCGTCTTTGCCGGAGTCAGCGCCGAGAACGCGCAGGCCATATTCGCCGCCGAGCAAAACCAGAAGCAGGCAAAGGGAAAAGCCAAAGACGAAACGGCGAAAGAGCGAATTCATGCGGTCTCCGAGCGTGGACGCCTTGCAGCAACCACTGTTACTGGCATGATAAAGCATTTTCACTGCCGGTGTTGCCATCTGAAACCCGTACGAAGCTGCCTTTTCTCAATGAAAAGCCACACGAACGGCTGTTCAACTGTGTAGACAATGAGCGAAGATGCTCCAGCGCAGGGTGAACGGTGGGCAGCCACAGCACAGAGACAAGAACGCTGCGCCAGAGATGCGAGACCCTCATTCCGGCGCAGCATCGGTTGGATGGAACGCTCGTTCTACAGCTACTGTCCAGCGGATTCAGTCGTCGTGTCCGCTGCTTTCTGGCTGAGCGCGTTGAAGTTGAGCATCGCATTGAAGACCAGCGGATAAGTTCCGATTGTCTCGCCGCGATAGATGGGGTCGTTGCCAAAGAGCAGGACGTTGCCAGTGCCCATATGAGCATCGACGACGATGGCGCGCTGCGCAATGGAGCCTGGCTTGTTGAGCAAGCCGTCGAGCAGCATATCCTTGCCGTCGGCAAAGCGCAGAACGACATCCGGGCGCAGATTGGCTGGGATAACCATCAGGTTGTTGCGCAACTGATCTTCGTTGAGCGGACGCGCCTGCCAAGGCTTGCTGATGGGCAGCGGATCGGCTGGGGTGATGGGCCGGGCCACCGGCTGGTCGCTGTCGGCCACGGTGCCGCGTCCGGTGGGCCGCTCCGAGTACGGGTCCATCAGCGTTCGGAAGCCAGCTCGACCGAGCGTATTGCTGACGTTGAAGGCCATGCCGCTGGCGCTGTACACGGGAACCGTTGCGCCGAAGCCCCAGGCAACGGGCGATGAGCGATCGACAAAGACGCTTTGCAGCACGGTGCCGACGACGCGCGCGTCCTGATGCGGTGCAAGACTGACTCCCGGAGCAAGACCGGTGTCGATGGCGAACTGCGCCGTGTCCTCCGACGTGATGAGCAGACCGCCCTGCTGAACGAAATCTTTCAGATGCGCGAGTCCTTCATAACCCAGACCGGGACGCATATCGGGCGTGGAGTCGATGCGTCCCAGGTTGGGCGTGATCGCCGACTTCTGCCACGGCATCGGGTTGTTCCACATCGGGTAGCCGTCGAGGATCATGCTGGCGCTGGCGCGGCCGACGGGTGCAAAGACGATGACATCGTATTTCGCGCGCAGGTCCGATTCCTTCGCTGCCGTCTGCGTACTGATGTAGTCGAAGGGAATGCCCAGATCGTCCAGAGCGTAACGCCACCAGCCTTCGCTCTGCGTGGACAGCCAGGTGTGCATCACGGCGATGCGCGGCGCGGTCACCGTGTGCATCGGAACCGCCGGCGCTGCATCCGCTGCATCCGCACTGAGAGCAAGCGCTTGCAGCGCAGAGTGGAGAGCGGTGGAGTCTGCGTCAGTGATCACAAGCGATCCGGCAGGATAGCTGCGGCCATTTGCGTCAAAGGATTTCTCTGCGACCTGAATCTTTGCCGATTTGAGTTTGTAGGTGAGCGAAAGCAGCGTGACCTGGCCGGAGTTGGGAACAATGGCCACCGAACCGGTGCCGATGGCTGCGGGCAGAATCGCTCCCGGGTCGGTGAGCGGCTTCATCGGCGCATGCAGGATCGTTGCATCGGTGACGCGATCGACCTTGAGGTTGAAGAGGTCGGTGAAGGACCATCCCGTGTCGTCGTACGGGTGCTTCTGCGGATCGTCCGGCGCCCAGAACTGGTGATCCAGCAGCGCGTCGGCAATGCGCGAATATGGCTGATCCATGCGTACGACGATGCTGCCCGCAGGCAGGGTGACGGAGACGGGCTTATCGCCGCGCTTGGCACCTGGAATGTTGGTGGTCACGGGACCGGTGAGCGTCTGCACTTCAACGTGCTGACGGGCAAGAGCGCGCAGGAGCTGTGTCTGGCGGTTCGCCTGCGCAGAATCGGCAGGCAGGACATAGGCCGCCGGACCCTCCAGGGAAGGCTTGTTCACCGAGTTCTTGCTCTTGATGTAGTAGTTCTCCAGGAAGTGATGCGTGTGACGCGAAAAGTAAGTCAATGTGGTCAGCAGCGCCGTCTGCTCATAGTTGTTGTTGTCGCGCTGCGACCACAGCACCTGCGGCAGCGGTGGATTCTGACGATACCAGGTGCGCGAGTATTCCTCCGGCGTGAGAATGCGCTTTTCCGTGTCTGCGCCGCCGTTGCCAAAGGTTTCATACAGGCGGCTGATGCCGTTGTGCATCGCAGCCAGAAACATCAGGTAGCCGGGATTCCACGTGTCGAAATCTCCATGTGTAAAAACGCCGGGCATGCCAAAGGACTGCATCTGGGAGATGTTGTTCCAGCCCAGTTCGGCCCATTCATCGGCCAGCGTGGGATCGACCCAAGAGTTGTAAGGGCCATCGCCGACCGTATTGTCATAGAGGAACGGAACGGACTCATGCAGGTCGTGCAGCACCTGGGCGTGCCAGCCGACAAAGGTATTCAGCACGTTGCGCGAAAGGTCCAGCGTCATGCCCATGGCGTCGCGGTTGTTGTCATGCGCCACGTAGTGGCCCCAATACAGCAGGCGCGGATATTTTTCGTCCGGATGCGCACGATGCCAGCGGTAGAGATCGACCATGCGGTCGCGGCCATCCACCTCGACGACCGGCGTAATCAGCACGATCATGTGCGTGCGGATGTACTGGATATACGGCGCGTCATCGACGGTCAGCCGATAGGCCAGCTCCATCAGCGCCGTCGGCGCACCGGTCTCCGGCGAGTGGATGGTGCCGGTGATGTAATAAACAGGCCAGGACTGATCGACCAGCTTGCGCGCCGCGGTGTCGTCCATGTGGATGGTGCGCGGATCGGCAAGCTGGGCCAGGCGCGCATCGTTTTCCTGCTGCTGCGCCAGCAGCTTCTCATCCCCGATGGCCACGGCGATCATCTCGCGGCCTTCTTCCGTATGACCGATGGTCACCACGCGCACGCGCGGCGATGCGGCGGCCAGCAGGCGGAAGTATTTGTAGACATCCTCCGCATACGGCAGCATGTTCGGCGCGCCGGAGACATCGCCCAGCACCTTTTCCGGCGTCGGCACAGTCTTTGACGCGGGCAGATAGCTGACCAGTGGCGAAAGAAACTCCGGCTCCGTGGTGTACTTGCGAATCTGGTCAGAGTAGTGCTGGTCGATGGGCTGACTCAGGTCGCGCGCATAGGTGGAGTCAAGCGGCGTCTGCGCGGCAACC
>JAJZCP010000172.1 GCA_021846065.1 Acidobacteriota bacterium | reverse complement strand
AGAACGCGCCGGTTGAACTGCATCCAGGAGTGATCCCGAGCGATAAAAAGCGGCTCTTCGGCGTCATGCTGCGCAGAGACAGGCCGGGACGCGGAAGGCCGCGCAGGGTTCTGCGGCCTTTCAGCAGTGGAATTCGACTTCCCACCACGGCGCGAGGGAGCTGGACGCTCCGAGGTTGCCTTCGATGATCGTGCAGCCATGCGGCCGATTCCTTTTGCACTGCGCACCGCCGGGCATTGAGCCGCAAGCCACGGAAGCGCCGACAGAGTCTCTGTTTCTTCAGAACCTTATCGCAGGACAAGAGTTGCTCGTGTGAACGCAGGAAGAAAAATGCCCGGGATGAAACCGGAAGGATACGGTCGCGGTGGGACAGCGACCACCTTCAGAACGGGAAAGCGAGTTGACGCTTATCCCCGGCGAGATGGACGATACAGGAGGGAGCCAATCATGCCGAAGATGGAAGAGTCGCGAAGCGGCAGCGATCTGCTGCAGCAGGTGGCGGGCGAGTTGTATCACCTGGGAGTCATGCTGCTGGGGGAGAGCGAGGCGACCGTGGTTCTGGTGGAGCGCGCGATTGCGACGGCAGAGATTCCCGCATCTGCGGACTCCGCCAGCGCACGCCACAGCGCGCGCGTGGCGATGGCGGCGGCGGCGATCGAGACGTTGAGCCAGCAAGCGACCGCTCAGGGACGACCGGCGCTGGCGGCTCCGGACGGCGCGTATGGTCCGCCGAACTGCATTGGCGATGACGACCTGGATGCCGCTGGGGTTTCCGCGCATGAACTGGAAGAGCTGATCAGCGGACCTGGACGGGTGCGCATGCGAGCCTGGCTGGAGGGGTTGCCGGTGGCGGAGCGAACCGTTTTTGTGCTGCGCACGGTCGGCGGACTGACGACGCCGGAGGTGGCCGGATTGCTGGCCCTGCACGGGGGCAACGCGGCTCAGGGCTGGATGACCGACGCGGTTCGGAGCGTTTTTCGCCAGGCGTTGTGTGCGCTGGCCTCACAACTGCTTCAGGACTCCAACAACCGCTGACCGCGGACGCGGACCGCATAAAAAACCAGGTGGGCGCGCCGCAGGGCTGTTCCCTGTTTGCAGCCCGCAACTGCGATGTTTCCGAAACTTCCACCGGATTTGCGCATCCATAGATTGCAGGAACCGTTTCAGTCATTTGATCGAGTTATAAACAGGGGATGGATATTTTCCTGATGTTGCAGACAAAAGAATGGAAAACAGCGTTGGCGGCGTGCCTGCTGACGGCGGGTAGTGTGGCTCTGGCGGCGCAGTCCTCGCAGCCGAGCCAGCCTCTCATCGGCCCGCCAACCGCGCAGGATTTTCACGGCGCCGTGCCCGCAGGGACGGCTCAGCCGGGATCGGTGGCGCTGACGCTGGAGGACGCCATCACGCGCGGACTGCGGCAGAATTTGGGCCTGATGCTGAGCCAGGCGCAGTCGGCGACGGTGCACGGACAGCAGTTGCAGCAGTTGCAGGACCTGTTGCCCAAAGTGGATGCCAATCTGAGCGAAAACCTGATGCAGACCGATCTGGCCGCCGAAGGATTGCGCGTGCCCGGGTTTCCGACAATTATCGGTCCATTTGGATATACCGACGTGCGGGCGAACCTGAACTGGACGGCGCTGAGCCTCACTTCGCTGCACAGCTATCTGGCTGCGAAGCACGACTTTCGCGCCTCGCAACTGACCGCCGCCGACGCCCGGCAGATGGTGATTCTGACGGTGGGCAACGCGTATCTGGTGGTGGTGGCCGACCAGGCGGAAGTGGATGCGGTGAAGTCGCAGGTGGCAACCTCAAAAATCTCACTCGACCAGGCGACGGCCAGCCACGATGCGGGCACGGCGCCGAAGCTGGATGTGCTGCGCGCGCAGGTGGATTATCAGAGCCAGCAGCAGCAGTTGATTGTGGCGCAGAACCAGTTGGCCAAGGACAAGCTGGCGCTGGCGCGGGTGATCGGATTGCCGATGGCGCAGCAGTTCACGGTGGCGGATGCGATTCCGTACGCAGCCTTTGACCAGCCCGATGTACAGGTCGAGATTCAAAAGGCTCTGGCCGCGCGCAAGGATCGTCAGGCTTCTGCGGAGACGACCGCGGAGATGACCGAACAGCGCAAGGCGGCAAGCGCGGATCGACTGCCGACAGTGAAGGTGAGTGCCGACTACGGCGATATTGGTGTGAATCTGAACCACTCGCACGGCACCGGCGACGCCAGTGGAACGCTGACGATTCCCATCTTCAAGGAAGCTCAGTTTCGCGGCGAAGCGGCGATTGCGCAATCTCAACTGGACCAGCAAAAGGCGAAGCAAAGCGACCTGGATGCGCAGATCGAAGCCGATATTCGCGATGCGCTGTTGGATATCGACTCGACGGAAAAGCAGGTTGCCGTGGCGAAATCGAATATGGAGCTTGCCAAGGAAGAGTTGTCGGATGCGCAGCAGCGTTATGCGGCGGGCGTGAATGACAACCTGGCGGTGACACAGGCGCAGCAATCCGTGGCGCAGGCCGACGGCAGCTATATCAACAGCCTTTACCAGCACAACGTGGCGAAGCTGAATCTCGCGCGTTCCATGGGGATGGCGCAGAACTACAAAGAATATCTTGGAGGAAAGTGAACGTGGCGGACGCGACGACAACAACCGGGGCGAGCGAGAACGCGCAGAATGGCGCGACAGGCCGCAAGCGGATGATCGCGGCGATTGTGCTGGCGATTCTGGTGGTGGGCGGAGGATTCTTCTACTGGCGTTCAACGCTGGTGGAGGATACCGACGACGCACAGATCAACGGACACCTGATGCAGATCAGCTCGCGCATCCCCGGGCAGGTGATTCATGTGAACGTGGGTGAAAACGAGTATGTGGACAAAGGAACGGTCATTGCCGAACTTGATCCGCGCGACTACCAGGTGGCGGTGGACAATGCCGCGGCGGCACTGGCCAGTGCGGAGGCGGCAGCGCAGGCAGCCAAGGTGAATGTTCCGATCACGACGGTGAACACGGGCAGCAATCTGCGTTCTGCCGGAGCCGATCTGAGCGGCGCCTCGGCAACAGTGCAGCAAGCGGAGCAGCAATTTGCTGCTGCGCAGGCAAGCGTGGCCGAGGCGCGGGCGAATAACTTCAAGGCGCAGTCGGACCTGGAGCGCTACCGTTCGCTGGTGGCCAAGGATGTGATCAGCAAGCAACAGTTCGACGCAGCGGTCTCCGCTGCGGACGCAAGCAAAGCTGCTTTGGCCAATGCACTGGCCAGCGAGCAGGCGGCACAGTCGGCTGTGAAGATTGCGCACGACCGTGAAACGCAGTCGCAGGCAATGTTGCATTATGCCGAGACTGGCCCGCAGCAGGTGGAAGCGCAAAACGCACGCGCCCGGCAGGCAGAGGCGCAGGTAAAGGCAGCCGAGGCTCAACTGGAGCAGGCCAAACTGAACCTGAGCTACACGAAGATCGTTGCTCCGGCGAATGGAATCATCACGCGCAAGAGCCTGGAGATCGATCAGAACGTCTCTGCCGGACAGAATCTGCTGACCCTGGTTTCGCTGGACGATCTGTGGGTGACGGCCAACTTCAAGGAGACGCAGTTGCGTCATATTCGCGCCGGGCAGAAGGTGGATATCGACGTGGATGCGACGGGCAAAACGTACTCCGGACGCGTGACGCAGGTGGGCGGTGCGACCGGTTCCGTGCTCTCGCTGTTTCCACCTGAAAACGCGACAGGCAACTATGTCAAAGTGGTGCAGCGCGTGCCGGTGCGCATCGACTTCACCGACCTGAAGGACGAAGATGGACACCATCTGCTGCGGCCCGGCTTGAGCGTGGAGCCAAAGGTGCAGGTGCAGTAAGACCGTTGGCTCGGAAACAAATTCCTGTCCTGATTTGCCTCCCGCAGAGTGGAGGCAGATCAGGATTTTTCTTTTCCGGGCACATCCCGTCCAAAGCCGTCGCGTATGTCCTTGTGTGGCCCTGCTTGTCCACCTGATTCGCTCGTGTTTGTTCGCTCAGCGCGAGAGATCGCCTTCTGCCTCTGGTGTGTTTCTCCCCGGTGCATGCGACGCGTTGTTCCCGCACTGTTTTAGGATGGAAGCGATGCTGATCCTGACCGCCACCGAGATGAAGCACTGCGATCAGGAGTCGAGTGCGCGCTTTGGCGTGTCACAGGCAGCCCTGATGGCGGCAGCCGGCGGTGCGGTCGCGCACTTTGCCGAGCGCGCGTTTCCTGCCGCGCGGCGGATCACGGTGCTCTGCGGTCGCGGCAACAACGGCGGCGACGGCATGGTGGCAGCGCGTTTGCTGGCTGAAGCTGG
>JAJZCP010000171.1 GCA_021846065.1 Acidobacteriota bacterium | reverse complement strand
TTGTTGGCGATCCACAACCGGGAGAGATGCGAGGGACGCTGCGCCGGATGCGCGAGGCCGGCATCCCGGCCGCAGAAGCTCTGCAATATCTGGAACGCATCTGTGTCATCCCTGTGTTTACCGCGCACCCGACTGAGGTGGCACGCCGCTCTGTGCTGTTCAAACGCCGGCGCATCGGAGAGATGCTGGAGCGGCTGAATGAGATCCCTCTGCCGGACGATCAGCTCTCCGCCATCGAAGAAGAGCTGCTGGCCGAGATCACCGCCCTTTGGCAGACCGATGAAGTCCGCAGCGATCGTCCCGCAGTTCAGGATGAGGTGAAGCTGGGTCTTGACTACTATGAGGTCGCCATCTTTCAGACCATTCCACTGCTGTTTGAGGAGATAGCGGCGGCGTTTCAGCAGGAATACGGCCTCTCGATCGAGCCAGGAGACCTGCCGCAGGTGCTCCGTTTTGGATCCTGGATCGGCGGCGATCGTGACGGCAATCCCAATGTGACGCCCGAGGTGACGCGACGCGCCATCAGCATGGCGCGCGAAAAGCTTCTGGAACATTACCGGTCGCGCGTGCAGCTTGTCGTCGATCTGCTGACGCCATCGGCCCAGCGCATTGGAATTACACCGGCCCTGCAGCAGCGGCTGGAGGAATACCAGGCGCAGATGGGCTCTGCCGGCCGCAGTCTGTCGCAGCGCTTTCAGCACGAACTGCACCGCCGCTTTGCCCTTTGCATCGAGCTGCGTCTGCGACGCCGCCCGTCGGAGCACGACGCGGCGTCACTGCCCCCGTACGAGACCGCCGACGAGCTGCTTGAGGATCTGCAACTACTCCGGCGCAGCCTGCAGGAGAATCGCAGCGAACGGCTGGCGCGCAGCCTGGTTGACCCGATTCTTCGCGAAGTGCGGACCTTCGGGCTGCACCTGCACACCCTGGACATTCGTCAGCACGCGCGGCAGCATGCCCGTGCGCTGGCGGCTATCGACGTCTCCCGGGATAAGGCCCCGCAAACGGGCGAGATGCTTCCCTCCGACCTGGCCGATGTTCTGGCGACCTTTCAGGTGGTGCAGCGCATTCAGCAGGAGGAGCCGCGCGAAACTCTGGCGCAGTACGTGATCAGCGGCGCGGGCTCGGCAGAGGACATCTGGCGTGTGCTGCGGCTGGCGCACATGCACGGTGTGGCCTGCACGCGACGGGATGCCCGCCCCGCGATTCAGATTGTTCCCCTATTTGAATCGATTGAAGATTTACGGCAAGCGCCAGCGGTCTGCCGCGAGGTCTGGACGGCTGCGGAATATCAGCCGCTGCTCGATTCCTGGGATCGCCGGCAAGAGGTCATGCTGGGCTATTCCGACTCCAATAAAGACGGCGGCATGCTGACCAGCACCTGGGAGCTCTATAAGGCCCATCGCGCACTGCATGCGATGGCGCAGACCTGCGGCGTGAAGCTGCGCCTCTTCCATGGACGCGGGGGAACCGTCGGACGCGGCGGCGCTCCCACGCATCGCGCGATCTACGCGCAGCCGTTCGATGCGTTCGGCGGTGAGATTCGAATCACCGAGCAAGGCGAAGTGCTGCACTGGAAGTATTCCGATACTGTACTCGCGGAATGGAATCTGGAGTTGATGGTTGCAGCGTCTCTCGATGCGCTGGCGCGTCCGGAGGCTCTGCGCCCCGGCGGCCATCGGACCGGCAGGATGGAGCCGGGTTGGGAGGACTTGTGCGAGGAGCTGTCGGCGTCGGCCTATGGCTTCTACCGTCAGAACATTCCGGAAGATCCGGACCTGTTGCGATATTTTGCCGAAGCGACACCTGTGAATGAACTGGAGCTGGCGCGCATCGGCTCCCGGCCGGTACGACGAAAATCGTCGGCGGCCTTCACCGATCTGCGCGCCATTCCGTGGGTCTTTGGATGGATGCAGAGCCGCCACGGCGTTCCGGGCTGGTTTGGCGTGGGTCACGCGCTGCAGCATGCGATTACGAATGGAAAGACTGATCTGCTCCGCGGCATGATGCGTGAGTTTCCCTGGTTTATTGATCTGATCCGCAATGTGGAGCTATCGCTGGCCAAAGCTGACTTTGAGATCGCCGAACGCTATTCCCTGCTGGTCGAGGATCGCACGTTACGAACGGCGATCTTTGACCGACTGTTGACAGAGTACGAGCGCACGCGCGCAGCCGTGCTGACGGTGACAGGCCAGGAGGAGCTGCTGGCGACCAACCCGGTTCTCGCCCGATCGATCCGCCTGCGCAACCCGTATGTGGATCCGATGAGTCTTATTCAGATTGGACTGATTCGGCGCAAGCGGGCTGGGGATACCAGCCCCCGCTTGCAACGGGCAATCGCCGCCACCATCAACGGGATATCGGCGGGGCTGCGGAATACTGGATAGCACCTGCAGGATTGGCGCCCGGAAAGCGTCGAAGCGGGTGGGCTTCAGAAATTCTTCAGATTGCCCCGGCACCATAAATAGTGGTTGCTGCTCCAGCTCGATCATCAGGTCCAGTAGCGGTGGGTCGTCCGCAGCTTGGGCGCGCCCACAGGAGCCTCCGATTTGTCCTCCAGAGGAACAGAGGGCGCCCGTCGCCAATTATTTATGAGCCGTCTTGCACTCGTCATCTGGCTGGTAGTGCCGCTGCTTGCAAACGCGCAGAGGCAGTCGACTGCTCCGAACCACGCATCCGCGTCACAGCCGGTAACATCGGCGAGCCTGCAGGCGCCCCACCCTTCGACGCCTCCCGTGTCCATCACACTGGCTGAGGCGCAGCAGCGTGCGTTGAAGATCGAACCCTCTCTGCTGGCCGCCAAGGCTGCCTATCAATCCTCCCGCCACGACCGAACGATCGCGCGGTCCGCGTTGCTGCCGCAGCTATCGCTCATCAACTCTTATCTCTTCACGCAATCGAACGGCACCAACAGCGGCGCGACCCTGCCGGGGGAACGTGGCCAGGTTTTTATCGCCAACAACGCGGTGCACGAGTACATCAATCAGTTTCAGGCGACGGAGACGGTCGGGCTGGCACAGTTGGCACATTATCAAGCGACGCATGCCTTGCAGGCGCAAGCGGAAGCGGAGCAGGACATTGCCGAACGCGGCCTGTATGCCACGGTCACGCAGTTTTACTACAGCGTTGAAGCCGCCGAGGCCAAGTTAAAGGCAGCACGGGATGCCGAGCAGGAAGCGCAACGTTTCGTCGACCTTACCCAGAAACTGGAACAGGGCGGAGAGGTAGCGCAGGCCGACGTTCTGAAGGCTGAACTGCAACTGGAGCAGCGCCAGCGCGACCGCGGCGATGCCGCACTGGCAGCGCTGGAGGCCCACGAAGCACTCGGCGTGCTTCTCTTTCCTGATCCTGCGACCCCCTATACCCTGACCGATCCGCTGCGCGCCATGGTCACCCTTCCTGACGAGAAGGAGATCGAAAAGCTGGCGAACTTCAAAAATCCTGAGTTGCAGAGCGCCACTGCGGGCGTGCGGGCGGCGAATTCTGAGGTGCTGTCGGCCAGGGCCGGATATCTGCCTTCTCTGACGCTGGCTTACAACTACGGCATCGATGCGCCGCAATTTGCGCGCTATGGGAATTCCGGTGAACGCTTTCTTGGCTATTCCGCTGAGGCCGGGCTGAATGTTCCTGTCTGGGACTGGTTCGCGACGCATGCCAGGGTGAAGCAGTCGGAGGATCGGCGCGAGCTGGCGAAAAAGACGTTGACGCTGGCGCAGCGTAACCTGATTGCCAAAATTGATGCGACCTCCAATGAGCTGAAGACTGCAGCGGCTGCCTTCGAATCGCTGAATAAAAGTGTGGACCAGGCGAAAGAAAGCCTCCACCTGAGCACGCTGCGCTACCAGGCCGGTGAGGCCACGATCATCGAGGTGGTTGACGCACAAAATACTTACCTGAGCACCGAGACAGCCGATGCCGACGCCGCCGTGCGCTATCACGTGGCGCGCGCCAACCTGGAACGCCTGACAGGAAAACTTCCTTAGAGACGCAAGGGACGTCAGACCATGGAAACAACATTCGCAACTACACGGCTCAGGAGTGCTCACGCGCATTGCCGCCTGCGCATCGCCGTGCCTTTCGCTGCCGTTCTCTGCGCAACCGCACTGCTGGCGGGCTGCGGCAGCAAGACCCATCCGCCGGAGACCGCTGTTCCCGTGCAGGCCGTCACCGCGGAGCGTGGCAACATCCCGGTTGTCGCCACGGGGGAGGCTGTGCTGATGCCGCTGCATGAGGCCGTGCTCGCGTCAAAGATCAGCGCACCCGTTGAGAAGTTCTACGTGC
This sequence comes from Acidobacteriota bacterium, assembly GCA_021846065.1. The sequence goes on along the minus strand of JAJZCP010000171.1, from coordinate 36 downwards.
AGCGCGGGGACCGCGTGCATCGCGGTCAGCTGCTGG
>JAJZCP010000170.1 GCA_021846065.1 Acidobacteriota bacterium | reverse complement strand
CGCATCGTGCTTCTGCGAAGCGCAGCGGAGTCGAGGAATCCAGAGAATGCTCTTTTGGCGAGAACAGCCATTTCCATGCTGAAACTGTCTGGATTCTTCGCTCCCGTTGGTCGCTCAGAATGACTCGTCGTTTTGACGGAAATGATCGCACAACAAACACCCTGTCATTCCGAGCGAAGCGCAGCGGAGTCGAGGAATCCAGAGAATGCTCTTTTGGCGAGAACAGCCATTTCCATGCTGAGACCGTCTGGATTCTTCGCTGCGCTCAGAATGACTCGTTCCCTCAGTCGCGCTGGGCATCCGCAGCGGCGCGGATCGCGTCGGCAACGGAGGCAGCTTGGCGTGCTGCGGCCACATCATGCACGCGCAACAGATGTGCTCCAGCCAGAATCGCCGCTGTGTGCGCGGCCAGCGTCGTGTGCAAAGCGGCCTCGGCGCGGCGGGAGGGATGGTCTTGAATGCAATCCGCAGCCGTGCGCAGCAGGAAAGACTTGCGCGAAGCGCCAACCAGCAGTGGATAGCCCAATGCGTGCAAACTGGACAGCCCAGCCAGCACCGGATAGTTCTCCTCAAAATTTTTGCCGAAGCCGAGGCCGGGATCCACAACAATGTGTTCGCGCGCGACGCCTGCGGCCAGCGCTTGCTGCACTCGTTCGCGCAGTTCGCGCGCAATGGTCGGGAGCGCCGCGCGTGCGGCCAGCGGGGGCAGACTGCGCCACTCCGCCATGCGTCCGCGTGCGTGCATCAGTACGACGCCGCACTGCAAACGCGCGCAGGTGGCGGCCATCTCCGCATCCCACAAAAATCCGCTGACATCGTTGACGATCTCCGCGCCCGCCGCAATTGCGGCCTGCGCCGTGTGCGCCTTGTAGGTGTCGATGGAGAGAATTGCGTCGGGTCGCTGCGCGCGCAGAGCCTCGACCACCGGCAGCACGCGGTCGATCTCCTGCTGCGCTGAGACCGGCTCATGGTCGCCGGGCCGCGTCGATTCGCCCCCAATGTCGAGTAAGTCTGCGCCTGCGTCGAGCATCCGGTGCGCGTGCTCAATGGCCTGCGCTGGAGCAAGATAGTTTCCGCCGTCGGAGAAGGAATCTGGCGTCACATTCAGCACGCCCGCAATGCAGGTGCGTGCGCCCAGTGGAAGCGTGCGACTGCGCAAACGCCATGCAAATGTGGGTCGCAGCGCGACGATGCTCGCATCCTTCATGCCCCGATTGTAGCTGGGGGTCAGCAAAGAACCCGCAACGCGCGTGCTACACTCGCGGCGATGCCTTGCTTGTTGCCGCGCACTTGGTTACTGCTGCCGTTGGGAATCGCCGCCACGCTCTGCACTGCGCCTGCTTTGTCTGCTGCGCCACACCCAGCCACAACGCCTGCACCGCCGCAGTTGGCGCGTCGCATCGATGCGTTGCTCGCTGCGCCGGATTTGGCGCAGGCCCATTGGGGCATCTCCGTGACCACACTCGATGGCCATGTGGTGTACGCAAAGAATGATGCGCAGTTGTTTGCTCCGGCTTCGAATGCCAAGCTGTGCACCACGGCGGCGGCTTGGGCGTTGCTGGGGCCGGAGGCTGCGCCGAAGACGCGCGTGCTGGCGCAGGGAGCCATCGATGCGCATGGCGTGCTGCACGGGGATCTGATTTTGCAAAGCAACGGCGATGCCACGCTCTCTGGCCGCACCTATCCCTACGCACTGCACACCGAGCGGCCCGCTGCACCGCTGGCCGCGCTCGAAGCCCTGGCCGATCAAGTGGCGCAGCATGGAGTGCGCGCAATTACCGGAAACATTTTGGGCGACGACACGGCCTTTCCCGATGAACGCTACGGCTCCGGCTGGGTTTGGGACGATTTGCTGTGGGGCTATGGCGCTCCGGTCTCGGCGCTCACCATCAACGACAACGCCGTTTATCTGAATGTCTTCCCCGGTGCGCAGCCCGGCGCTCCGGTCACCGTGGTTTGGAATCCTGATTTTGCTGCGCAGTACTACACGCTGGAAAACTCCGCGCAGACCTCGTTCCCCGGCACGCAGCCCGCTGTGGGCGTGGATCGTCAGCCGGGATCAAAAGTCGTGCGCTTGTTTGGCGCGCTGCCCGTGACCAGCGCAGGGAAGCATTTGGCGCTGGCCATCGAAGACCCGGCGGAGTTTGCCGCGGTCGCATTGCGACAGATGCTGGAGGCACGCGGCGTGCGCGTGGAGGGACAGGCCCTGGCGCGCCATCGTCTCTCCACCGACGCGGAACATTTTTCTGCCGAGCAGCGTACGCCCGTCACGCTGCCGACAGAGCTTCCTGCGCGCGAGCCGCTGCGCTCCGCACCGGTGCCGCAAGGCGATGTTGTGCTGGCCACGCACACATCGGTTCCCTTGCGCGAGGAGATTACCGTCACCAACAAGGCCAGCCAAAATCTGCACGCGGAGCTGATGCTGCGTCTGCTGGGTCGCCAATATGGATTGGATGGCTCCTTTGCGCAGGGTGCACGTGTGGTGCGCCAATTTCTGCTGAATGTGGGCGTGCCGTCGCAGGATTTCTTTTTCTATGACGGCTCAGGCATGTCCACACAGGATCGCATCACGCCGCGCGCCTTCACACAATTGTTGCGCTACGTGGCCGCGCAGCCTTGGGGTGCGCAGTTTCGCTCCACGCTGCCTGTAGGCGGCGTGGATGGATCGCTGGCGGGTCGCTTCTTTCGCACGCCGCTGCAGGGCCGCGTTTTTGCCAAGACGGGAACGCTGCGCGAGGTCTCCGCATTGAGCGGCTATGTGCGCGCGCGCAGCGGCAAGCTGCTCGTCTTCTCGATTCTCTGCAATGATGAACGTCCCGACGCCAAAGCCGCCGATGGCTCCCCTGAGGCTGCGCGCACGATGGATGCCATCGTGGCGGCCATGGCCGCAGCCAACTGAAAAGAGCGGCGCAGACCGAAGCGATTGTGGGAGCATTTTTCAAAAATTTTCTTGCAATGCGGCACGCGCGCGGAGCATTCTTGGTTTGCGACCTTTCGCCCGGAGAATTGCCGTGTCTCAATCCAAGCCACAGAACTACGCCAACCACACGCGCTTCGATCCAGCATTTCATTACTTCATGGTTCCGGTGCTGCTCCTCAACTGGATCGCCACGCTGGTGCACTTTGCGCACCATCCGAATCTGTGGAGTGGATGGCTGACTCTGCTGGCCTTCGTCTTCATTCTGATGATTGGCACCGCGCGTCGCTATGCGCTGAAGGCTCAGGATCGCGTCATTCGTCTCGAAGAGCGGCTACGCTTGAGCACGCTGTTGCAAGAGCCGGTGCGTGCCCGCATTGGCGAACTGACAGAAAGCCAGCTTATCGGTCTGCGCTTTGCCTCGGACGCTGAAATTCCAGCGCTGGTGGCGCGCACGCTGCAAGAGAAGTTGACGCAGAAGCAGATCAAGCAGGCCATTCAGAACTGGCGCGCGGATCACTTTCGCGTCTAACTGTGCGCGGCTTATAGTGGAGGCAGGAGAGCCGGAGCTTTGCAGATTCGCGCTGGTAAAAAAAAATCCGACAGGCGGTTTTCGCAGCCCAGTGCGATGGCATGGCCCAGTGCGATGGCATGGTTCAACGCGATGGCTTGGCTGGGCGCAGCGGGATGCGCCGTCGTGCTGGTCGCGTCCGGCTGTCGCCATATGCCGCCCTCGAAGCCGCTGGATCAACTGACGCCTGCGGAGATGCAAGGCCACGCTGTGTTTCAGGCCAATTGCGCTCGCTGCCACAATGCCAACTCCACGCGCGCACTGCATGGGCCGGGCCTGCAGGCGCTCTACAAACTACCGTATCTGCCCAGCGGCGCGCCCGCGAATGATGACCGCGTTCGTTCTGTGATTGAACATGGCCGCAACATGATGCCCGCCTTTGGCCACGATTTGGACGAACAACAGATGCAGGCGCTGCTGGCCTATCTGCACACACTATGAGCACAGAAGAATCAAACAATTCGCAGAAGCACGATGCGCAATCTCCAGATGGAGAGCAATCTGCTTCGACAGATACACAAACTGCGGACACGCAGCCCACTGCGTTGCCCGGTGTGGCGGCCATTGCGCTGTGGCTGCTATTCGAGTCGCTGATCGGCGTGGCGGGCGTGTGGAGCGGGCGTTTTGCGGGCCACTCCACGCGCTGGACGGTTCTGGGCATCGCCACGCTGTTGGCTTTGGCGGGCTTGGGCCTGCTACGTCTGCGCCGCTGGGGATGGGCGCTGGCCTTGGGGGCTGCATTTTTGTCGAGCACCTTCGGCATCTACAGTATTCTGCGCTTCCATTTGTCGCAATACTGGGTGCTGACGCTGGTGAATTTTGTCTTCTTCTTCTATCTCATCCGCCCGGAGATTTTGC
>JAJZCP010000169.1 GCA_021846065.1 Acidobacteriota bacterium | reverse complement strand
GTGTCGCCAAAGAGGATGTTCGCCAGCGCTGGACCGGCTTCAATCCCCGGATACCACGCCTCGAGTATGGCCGGCACATGCTTGGCCGCCCAGTCGAGCACCAGTGGCCGTCCGCTGAAGACGATCAGCACGACGGGCTTGCCGGTGGCGACGATGGCTTCCAGCAATTGCTCCTGGTTGCCGGGTAGATCGAGATGCGCTCGCGAAGCGGCCTCGCCGGTCATCGTGGGAGCGTCCTCACCGAGCGCCATAATCACCAGGTCGGCTTGCTGTGCTGCCTGTTTTGCGGCTGCGAAACCATCCTGCGACTGGGTCAGGAACTTGGTCCCTTCGGCGTACAGCACCTTGCCGCCGTGCGCCTGCATCCGCTGCTCGAGAGTTGTCCGCAAACTCACGGCGTCCGCCGGATTTCCCTGGCCACCCCAGGAGCCGAGCATCTGTCCCGGCGCGTCGGCCAATGGGCCGATAAGAGCAATGGATTTCGTACGCGTTCCGAGCGGCAGCAGTTTCGGCTGCCCCTCTTTCGCATTGTTCTGCAGCAGCACGATGGACTCTTCCGCCGCCTTGCGCGCCAGCGCGCGCTTTCCCGGAGTGGCCTGGTAAGGCGTGGCCTTTTCATCGACATAAGGATGATCGAAGATACCGAGCGCGAACTTGACGCGCAGTACACGCCGCACAGCCTGGTCGATGGCAGCTTCCGGAACCACGCCGGTTTGCACCAGCGATACCAGCCGCTCGTGGTACGCGCCACTCTCCATGTCCATGTCCAAGCCGGCAATGATCGCTTTCTGCGCCGCCGTGGCATTGTCGAGCGCGACGCCATGGGCGACCAGTTCTCCAACCGCTCCCCAATCGCTCACCACAAATCCGCCGAAGTTCCACTCCTTGCGCAGGATATCGGTCAGGGTATAAGGATCGGCGGTAGCAGGCACGCTGTTCAGCGAATTGAAGGAACTCATGACCGTGGCCGCGCCCGCATCGACCGCTGCCTGATAGGGCTGCAGATAGACCTGGCGCAGCATGATGTCCGACATATCGACGGCATTATAGTCGCGCCCCGCAATCACTGCCCCATAGGCGGCAAAATGCTTCACGCAGGCCGCCACAGAGTCCGGATTGCTCAAACTTGTCCCCTGATAGCCCTGCACATAAGCGCGGGCCATGGCCGAGCCGAGAAAGGGCGACTCGCCCGAGCCTTCTATGATGCGGCCCCAGCGGGCGTCGCGGGCGATATCGACCATGGGAGAAAATACCCAGCGGATGCCGTCGGCGCTTGCCTCCTGCGCGGCCATCCGCGCTGTCGCCCGCACCATCGCAGGATCGAAGCTGGACGCCATGCCGAGCGGGACCGGAAACACGGTGCGATAGCCGTGAATCACATCGAAGCCATACATCAGCGGAATGTGGAGACGGCTTTTTTCCATCGCAATGTGCTGGAAGGCGTTGGCCTTTTTGGCGTCCGCCACATTCAGCAGCGAGCCAACCTGCCCGGCGGCAATCATCGTGTCATAGTTTTCGCGCCCGGTACCCGGACCGGTAGGCGCGCCGGAAGAAAATTGGACGAGTTGCCCGACTTTTTCCTCCAGTGTCATCTTCGACAGCAGGGCGTCCACTCTTTTGTTGAGCGCTTTCTCTGTCAACTGGGAATTCGGCACGGGGATGGAAGCCATATTTTGGGCCATAGCGGAGGCATGAGAGCGGTGTCGTCCAGCCGGCAGCGCTTGCAGCGTCTGCAGTGGACAGAAGCTAAGTAATATGGCCGCGGCAACGAGGGCCGGCCATCCTGCGGGTACATGGGACGACTTCATAACACTTTGGATGCTAGCAGGTCTGGGGAATGAAGCTCCATAAGGACAATCCACATGCAGCCGCCGCGCCGATTGGAATTTACATCCGTGTTTCAGATACTCTTTCGGTACGTATGCAACGATGGCTGGTGCATTTGCGAAGGACCCTGGTAAGCAGCATCAACAACGACGTGTTGATGCTGGCGCGGGCAGGCGCGTATTCGGCGATCCTCTGCGTATTTCCCATCGTTCTGGTCACGGCGACCATTCTGGCATTCTCTCCGGCGGCGGAGGTGGTGCGAGCGGAGCTGCGGGTGCTGCTGTATCAGATGTTTCCGCCGGACGTGCCGCCGCTGGTGTTGGCGTATTTTCAAGGGCAGCACCGGTCGGTGAGGCTGGTGCTCTCGTCGGCCACGGTGTTTCTGCTGGCTTCCAACAGCGTGATGACCACCCTGATGGAAGCCATGCGGCGGGCCTACAGGCTGCCGCCCGACTCCTGGAACATTACGCGGCAGATTGCGATCGCATTTGTGCTCACCTTTCTTTCTTTTCTTCCGCTCGCCCTGGCCTCCATGTTTGTCGTTTTCGGGCATGTGATCGAAATGTGGATGATCCATCAGTCCGTCTCCGACCTGCGGCCCTATGTGCTGGTGCTGGCCCGTATGGCGCGATGGATGCTGGCGGTCGCGACCAGCGTGATGGTGCTGGCCATCATCTACCATCTGGGTACGCCCAGGACGCAGTCCTGGCGCAGGATTTTACCCGGCTCCGTGCTTGCGACGGCCCTGTGGTTTCCCTCCACGCTGGCCTTCGGCTGGTATGTCACGCGGCACGCGCATTATCGGCAGGTATATGGCTCCTTGGGCGCGGGTGTCGCGCTGCTGATCTGGCTGTACATCATTCTGGTCAGCGTAATGGTTGGGGCGGAGTTCAACGCGCAGGTTTTTCCCAAGCAGGGGCGTACCACCACAGCCATCGGTGGATGAAAACGGCGATGCTTCGCCGCAGCGCGAAAAAATTGGTACAAATCCGTTTTGCCGGGTCTGGGTAACGGCACTGCGGCATGTCACCCATTACAATCACATTGAGTCTTATCGCGCGAATATAAATTTCTGGAGCAGGAATGTACACACCGCTTTCTTCCACGAACCCGGACGCCGGCCCGCGACGGGCGAAAATCGTAGCAACTATCGGCCCGGCAAGCAATACAGAATCTACGTTTCGCGAACTGATGCGGGCCGGCATGGACGTGGCCCGGCTGAATTTCTCTCATGGCACGCAGCCCGAAAAAATCGCCCTGATCCAGATGATCCGCAGAGTGGCGAAGGAAGAACGCAAGCCGATTTGCATTCTGGGCGACCTGCAGGGGCCGAAGATCCGCACTGGCAGGCTGAAGAACCGCATCCCGATTTCGCTTAAAACAGGTCAGCAGCTTACCATCACCCCGCGCGATATTCCGGGGACCTCGGCGGTGATCGGAACGACCTTTCCCACGCTGGCGGAAAATCTGGAAGAAGGCTCGCGCATTCTGCTCTCCGATGGCTTGATCGAACTGCGGGTGCATCGCATTCGCGGCCATGACGTGGAATGCGAGGTGATCAACGGCGGGATGCTGGGCGAGCATAAAGGCATCAACCTGCCGGGCATTGCGGTGCGGGTGCCATCGCTGACGGAAAAAGATGAGGCCGATCTGGAGTTCGCCATCAAAAATGGCGTGGACATGGTCGCGGTCTCTTTTGTGCGCACCGCTGAGGATGTGCGCCTGGTCAAGCAGCGCGTGGCCGCGCTCGGGGCCGAGACATGGATCATCGCCAAGCTGGAAAAGCCGCAGGCGATCGAACATCTGGAAGCGATCCTCGAGATTGCGGATGGCGTGATGGTGGCGCGCGGCGATCTTGGTGTCGAGATGCCGCCGGAGCAGGTGCCGGCCATCCAGAAACGCGTGATCCGTCGCGCAGCCGAACTGCGCAAGCCGGTCATTACCGCCACGCAGATGCTGGAGTCGATGATTGAAAACCCGCGCCCCACGCGCGCTGAAGCCAGCGACGTCGCCAACGCGATCTACGATGGCACCGATGCTGTCATGCTCTCGGCGGAGAGCGCAGCGGGAAAATATCCGGTGCAGGCCGTAGCCATGATGGCGAAGATCGTCGTTGAAACCGAAATCCAGATGCGTGCCGAGGTGCAGCGCTATCGCTACCATGTCGAGGGCGCGCTCTCCATTCCGGAGACCATCTGCGAGTCCATGGCGCACGCCGCCGACGACCTGGATTTGACCGCCATCGCGGTCTTTACGGAGACCGGAACGACTGCGCGGCTGCTGTCGAAGTATCATCCCGCGCCGCCCATCTATGCGCTCAGCAGTGTCGAGACGGTGATCCGGCGCATGATGCTGTTGTGGGGCGTGCATCCGGTGCAGTGCCCCAAACTGCAGCACACCGACCAGATGGTCGATACCGCCGAGCGGCTGCTGCTGGAATCCGGACATGTGCGGCCCAGGCAAATCCTCGGCATCGTCGCCGGGACCCGCACCAAAAGCGGCTCAACCAACTTTATGCGGCTGCA
>JAJZCP010000168.1 GCA_021846065.1 Acidobacteriota bacterium | reverse complement strand
GGCATTCACCGGCTCCAGCACGCCCCCGATCTGCGCCGCCGCGCTGATGTGTACATTGCGCCCGACCTGTGCGCAGGAGCCGACCAGCGCGTGCGAGTCGATCATCGTTCCTTCGCCGACGTGCGCGCCAACGTTGACATACATCGGCGGCATACAGACCACGCCGGGCGCAACATACGCACCGCTGCGAATCGCCGAGCCGCCCGGCACCACGCGAATTCTTTCCTCAACGGAAAAGTGCCGCACAGGGAAGGTATGTTTATCGACAAAAGAAAAATCGTGGCCGGTTGGTTCCAGATGGCCCAGCCGAAAGCCCAGCAGAATGCCGCGCTTGACCCAGGCATTCACCTGCCAGCCTTGCGGCGCCTGCGTATCCGGCTCCGCGGCCCGGATGGTGCCGGCGGTCAGGCCGTCACGCAGTTCGTAAAACGCGCCTACCGCATCGGGAGAGTCGATGGCCTTGGCGCCAAGCTCAAACGCTGCGTCGATGCGGGCTGCGAGTGGGAGTTGAGACAACTTGGAGATTTCCTTCGATTAGGTGATTGATTCCAAGTGTGGCCGGACGCTCAATGGAGCCATTCTGAACGGACTCAATAATCCAGAAAATGTTGCCCGGTCTGCACCGCGATCGCCCTCTGGATTCTTCGCTGCGCTCAGAATGACAAACATATTTCACATGACCTAAAACACATGCATGTCGCCATCCGGTACCGCATGCGCCAGCAGACCGAGTTCGCCGGACAGCCGCTCCAGATGCGCGCGCGTGGCCGGCAGCACCGGCAGCATGGGCAGGCGATAAATTTCCTGGATGCGGCCCATCATGGCAAGCACGCACTTGATCGGCTGCGGGTTCGGCTCGGTGAAGTTTCCTGTGATCAGCTTGTAATATTTTCGATAGAGCTGGCGCGCCCGCACCCAGTCGTTTTCCAGCGCCGCCCGCACCATCTGCGCCATCTCCGCGGGAATGGCATTGGCCGCAACGGAGATTACCCCAGCGCCGCCGACGGAAAGAATGGGCAGCGCCAGGTTGTCGTCTCCGGCAAAGACGCGAAAGCGGCGCGGGGTCGAATGCACCACCTCAGTAATCTGCTGCAGGTTGCCGCTCGATTCTTTGATGCCCAGAATGTTGGGAATCTCCGCCAGGCGCGCCGTGGTCTCCGGCAGCAGGTTGATGCCGGTGCGGCTGGGGATGTTATAGATCAGCACCTGCAAGTGCGTGTCCTCCGCGATGGCGCGGAAGTGCTGATACTGGCCCTCTTGCGTGGGTTTGTTGTAGTAAGGGTTCGCCGTCAGCACGCCGGTCACGCCGGGAATCTTCTGCAGCTTGCGGACGCGTTCAATGGCCTGGCGAGAAGTGTTGTGGCTGCAGCCGACAAACACCGGGACGCTGCCCTCGGACGCTTCAATGACCAGACGCACCACGCGCAGCCACTCTTCTTCGGTCAGCGAGCAGGCCTCGCCCGTAGAACCAGTGGGAACCAGAAAGTCGATGCCGCTCTTCACCTGCCAGCGGACGAAATCTCGAAAGGCGTACTCGTCTACGCTGCCGTCAAGCTTGAACGGCGTGATCAGCGCGGTACCGCAACCGGAAAGCTCCATATTCCCGCAGTCTACAACGAAGTCCGTTGTGTATAAATGCGGCATTAATTTTCGGAGGCAGTCGCAGAGACCTGGATCGCGGAGCCAAGCCTGTCTGGGCCGTCGCCCCAGCGTTTGCGCAGCAGGCGATTCATTGGCTCCGAACAATATCGCGCTATCAATGCTCCCAGCACACCCGACAGCAATATGACGGCGAGGAAGAGCACCGGGACTGCCCACATCGGCTTGCCTGCGCGAAGGAACAACCCGAACAGTGCGAAGACGACGAACATGTGCGTCAGGTAAACCTCATAGCTGCCCTGGCCCAGTTTCAGCAGCGGCATCGCAACGCGCGGCGCTCGCCATCTCGTCTGTGCGGCGGCAGCGATCGACAGGCACGTGCCGACAGCCAGGACCGTCATGTCCAGTCCGCTGCGGCCCAGCCCCCAACGGTCCGCCTGGATAGAAAAGCACAGAATAAAAATCATCAGCATTGTGCCGGCGCCAGCCGACGCCCGGAGGACACTTCGCGAAAAACTATGGGAGGCGAGTACAAGCGCGGTCAGGCAGCCGAGCGCGATGGCGTCCATTCCTCCAAGATAGGAATATTCTCGCCACACCCCGTTGTTGTGAGCGAGCACCGTACGGCCAAACGGTCCGAGCACAACGAAGGCCACAAGGAGCGCGACCAGCAGTTTTCCCCTGCCGAATATCCGGCAGACAAGCGGAAAAAACAGATAGAACATCTCTTCCACGGAGAGCGACCACAGGATGTCCCAGTTGGCCGGGAGATAGCCGCGCCTCGCCTCCAGCACGTTCACATGGAAGGTGAGTGCGGCGAACAATGCCCGACCGAGGCCGCCCGTTTTTTGCGACACCACGAAATTGGGTACATGCGCCAGATGAAGCAGGCTGAGGACCGAGAGCAACAAGAACATCAGCGGCGCAATGCGCGCGAAGCGCAGCCGATAAAAGTCGCGCACGCTGACATGGGAGAGCGCACCCCACCGTCGCAGCGTTGTCGATGTGATGAGAAATCCGGAGACGGCGAAAAACATCTGCACCCCTGGCTGGCCGTTCCAGACGAGAGAGCGGACCAGTTGGGCGGGAAGACCGTGGGTGTAGGGAACGCGCGCGCCCAGCAGCCGCATATTGACGTGGTTCATCAACACCAGGAGGATCGCGATGCCGCGAATCGCATCGACGCCGTCGAGCCGCGTCCAACTCCGCGCAATGCCAATGGTTTCGCGGGAAGACATGTTTCCTTGTGCATGAGACACGGTGAGGGAACTCGCTATTTCAAACGATCGATGCAACTCTGAGGCTTTGCGTGGGGACCAAGGGGTTCATTCCGATCGGGCAGGTCAATCGCCGAGAATTTCCTGGAATACATCCTGAAAGTCGTAGCAACCGGTGCGCGTAGAGAGCCATTCCGCGGCCCGCACCGCGCCGAAGGCGAAACTGCGCCGCGAGAGCGCCTGATGCTCGACGAAAATTCGTTCGTCCGCGTTGCCGACTTCCAGGCGGTGCGTTCCGATGGCATCTTCCACGCGATGCGCCGCGATCGCCGCAGACGATCCATGCTTCGTTGAAGCGAGTATCTTCTGCAGGGCCAGCGCGGTCCCCGACGGCGAATCCAGCTTCTCCGTGTGGTGGGTTTCGTCGATCTGGAATCGATAGCCCCCCGCCTCATTGCCAAGCAGCTTTGCCAGTTGATACAACATCTGCACGCCGAAGGAAAAGTTGGCCGCGTAGAGCAGGCCGGCATTTTTGCGCATGGCCAGCGCCCGCATATCGTCGAGATGTGCGTACCATCCGGTGGTCCCCACCACAACTTTCGCCCCGGTCGCAAGGGAAGCGCGCAGATTGGGGATCACCGCCTCCGGCGTGGTGAAATCGACAATCACCTCAAACGACGCCAGGCTCGGCGGCGTCAGCGAACCGGCGTCCTGGTTCTCCCGTGCATCCAGCACCTGCACGCTGTGGCCGCGCTCGCGCGCGATTTCCGCCACGACACGCCCTGTCTTTCCCCGGCCCAAAATCAACATGCGCATGATTAATGTCCTGTGTCTAAAGTTCGCAACATAAGCGAACGCGATAATTCCAATATTGCGCAATAGGAAACGCAGGTCCCTCCACTCCGCTTCGCTACGGTCGGGATGACAGACTTATGTCGATAATTCCGAAAATAAGACACTAGCTCTCCTTCGCCGTGGCGATGACGCCCGCAAAATTTTCGCGCGACGTTATGTCGAATATCTCAGGGTCGGGATCGCGGAAGAAGTGCCGGTGCAGGGCCTGCACCGCTTCCTCCACGTCCTCCTCCTCGATCATAAAACTCATATTGATCTCGGACGCGCCCTGCGAAATCATGCGCACATTGACATGTCGGATGGCGGAGAAGACCTGCGCGGCAATGCCGTGCTGGCCTCGAATGTTCTCGCCCACCAGGCACACCAGCGCTTTTTGACCCTCATATTTCACATCGGCAAGCTGGCTCAGGTCGGCGGCGATCGCCGGCAGCCGCTCGTTGGAATCGACCGTCAGCGACACGCTTACCTCGGAGGTCGAAACCATATCGACAGCGCATTTGTGCCGGTCGAACACCTCAAAGATGGCCCGCAGATAACCGTGCGTCATCAACATGCGGCTGGCGACCACATCGATGATGGTGAGCCTGCGCTTGATCGCGATGGACTTGAACGGGGTGCGGGAATGTGCCGCCACGGCGGTGATTTGCGTGCCATGGTTCGCCGGATCTTTCGAGTTGAGCACCCACACGGGAATGTTTTTCTGTACTGCCGGAA
>JAJZCP010000167.1 GCA_021846065.1 Acidobacteriota bacterium | reverse complement strand
GCCATCAACGACTTCATCGAACACCACAATCGCGATCCGAAACCCTTCATCTGGCACAAAACCGCAGATCAGATTCTCGATTCCGTTGCCCGCTTTTGTAAACGAATTAATGACTCAGTACACTAGAATATTCTCGGATGACTCGGGAAGGGGTTTTGGTGGGCAGTGAGGGACTCGAACCCCCGACATCCTGCTTGTAAGGCAGGCGCTCTAACCAACTGAGCTAACCGCCCCTGATCTGCGGGCAAAAACGCGCTAAGAGCACGCTTCCGATTTCATCATAGCAGCATCCAGGATTCGCGATAGTGAGCGCATGGCTGTGCATCAGCGGGGTGGAATGCGATAGGCTTCATGGTTGACTGTTGATCTTTGCATCAAGGAGCGTTCCGCTTTGACTTCCTCTTATTCCTATAACCTGAAGGCCGCCGCTGAGACCTCCATGCAGGAACACGGTTTTCAGCCCAAGCTTTCGCAGGAGGCTGAGCGCGAGCTGGCGCTGATTCTGTCGCACGGACTCAGGCTTCCGCAGGCGGGTCGCGGCACCACGATTGCAGATCTTCGAGCGCTGCTGTGGTCATCGATCGACAACGATACCTCTCGTGACCTTGATCAGATCGAGTGGGCCGAGCGCCTCAAGGACGGGCGAATTCGCGTGCGCGTAGCCGTCGCCGATGTGGACGGAACGGTTCCCCAGGCGACCGCGCTCGACGCTCATGCAGAAAGCGAAACCACCAGTGTTTACACCGGCATCACAGTCTTTCCCATGTTCCCTGTCGAACTCTCCGAAGGACTGACCTCGCTCAATGAAAATCAGGATCGCGCAGCCGTTGTCACGGAGTTTTCCGTCGACAGCCAGGGCGTGGTTAGCAACGGCAGCATCTATCGCGCGCTTGTGCGCAACAAGGCGCAGCTTGCCTACAACGCGGTCGGCGCATGGCTGGCCGGAGTTGCCGAAGCGCCGGAAAAGGTGAAGCAGAGCGCAGAACTGGCCACCCAACTCAAGCTTCAGGATGAAGCGGCGCGCGCCATGGTGGGTAGCCGCTTCCAGCACGGAGCGCTTGATCTGGAAACCATCGAGACACGTCCTGTGATGGTCAACGAGGAGGCCGTGAGCCTGGCACGTCAGTTGAAAAACCGCGCCACCAGCCTCATCGAAGAATTCATGGTTGCCGCCAATGGTGTCATGGCGCGCACTCTGGACGAGGCGCGCATCGCCTCCATCCGCCGCGTTGTGCGCGTGCCCAAGCGCTGGGATCGCATCCTTCAGATTGCAGCCGAGCTTGGCACCACGCTGCCCGCCATGCCTGACTCCAAAGCGCTGAACGACTTCCTCTGCGCGCAGCGTAAAGCCGATCCCGTTCGCTTCCCCGATCTTTCCCTCACTGTCATCAAGCTCATGGGTCCGGGCGAATACGTCATGGTCCGCCCAGGCGAGGATTCTCCCGGCCACTTCGGACTCGCGGTGCAGGACTACACCCACTCCACCGCACCCAATCGCCGCTTCGCCGACGTTGTCACGCAGCGCCTGCTCAAGGCTCATCTAGCCGCAGCACCCACTCCTTACTCCGCCGAGCGCATTGCCGCCGTTGCCGCGCGTTGCACGCTGATGGAAGACAACGAGCGCCATGTGGAGCGAGAGATGGCCAAGCGCATCGCCGCCGTCGTGCTGCACAAACGTATCGGCCAGCACTTCAGAGCCATCGTCACCGGCGTCTCCCACTCCGGCACATTTGTGCGCGCGCTGGAGCCGCACGTAGAAGGCATGCTCGTCCACGGCGGGGCGGGGCTTGATGTTGGCGACAAACTTCAGGTGCGTCTGGTCGGCACAAATCCGGAACGGGGCTACATCGACTTTGCCGCAGCCTGAGTGCGTTCCGTGCGCGCATGCCTGATACACTCAACCGCGTGAAACAACTTATCATCAACGCGGACGATTTCGGACTCACGCCTGGCGTCAACCGAGCCATTGTTGAGCTTGCCCGCACGGGCTGCCTGACCAGCGCCACGCTGATGGCCTCCGCGCCTGCCACCGAGGACGCCATCCAGCTCGCGCACCAGTCTCCTTCGCTTGGCGTCGGTTGTCACGTTGTGCTTGTCGATGGACTCACCTGCCTCGATCCTGACACGCAGCGTACTTTTGCGTGGATTGAACGCGACGGTCGCCTGCCTGCCACTCCTGGGCGACTTCTGCGCGGGATCTTTGCTCCGGGCGTCTCGCGTGCTCACAGCGAAGCCTTCCTCGAAGCTGAAGCCTTTGCCCAGATCACGCGCCTGCAACAGGCCGGACTCGCGCTCACGCACCTCGACACACACAAGCATCTTCACCAGTTCCCTGCCATAATGCGGCCCGTGCTACGTGCCGCTCGCCGCGCCGGTCTCCGCCGCATTCGCAATCCGTTTGAACCACTCTGGAGCCGTCGTCTCACGCCGCTCGTCCCCGCTGCGCGCCGACTGGAGTTTGGCCTGCTCCAGATGTTTCGGCAGCGTTTTCACCGCGCAGTCGCCGATGCCGGTTTTACAACCACCGATGGGGCCCTCGGCGTGCTGGCTACAGGCTCGCTCGATCGCGCGCTGGTCGAGCGGCTGCTTGCCGCACTGCCCGACGGCTGTTGGGAGCTGGTGACGCATCCCGGTTACAGCGATGCCGCTCTACAACAGATTCGCACCCGTCTCCGCGCCTCGCGCGAGATTGAGATCGACGCTCTCGGCGCCGTCGCTGCCCTGCGCGACGTTACTCTACGTGAGGCTTCCCTGCTCCACTTCGGCTCGTTGCCGTCGTCTGCTTGAAATTTCCTCTGCATGCGCAAACTTCGCGCATCGTCTGCGGATGCTGCAACGTCCAAAGAACAGTACGGAATCATCGCGACAAGCTGCGGCAAGACTTGGTTAGCAAGAAAGCGGTTTTCATGCGTATCGGCATCACCTGTTATCCCACCTACGGCGGCAGCGGCGTTGTCGCCACAGAACTCGGCATTGAGCTGGCATCTCTGGGCCATGAGATTCACTTCATCAGCTACTCGCAGCCATTTCGTCTCTCTGGCCGCGAAACCGGCATCTTCTATCACGAGGTGCCGGTGTCCAACTATCCGCTCTTCGAGTTCCCGCCTTACGATCTGGCACTGGCCTCACGTATGGCCGAGGTTGCCGAGTATTATGGCCTCGACCTGCTGCACGTCCACTACGCGATTCCTCACTCCGTCAGCGCACTGCTGGCTCGCCAGATGCTGGCTGCGCGCGGTCGCCATCTTCCCTTTGTCACCACGCTTCACGGCACAGACATCACGCTCGTCGGCATGGACCGCTCGTATCTGCCCATCACGCAATACGCCATTCAGCAGAGCGACGGAGTCACCAGCATCTCTGGCTGGCTGCGCGACAAAACCGTGGAAAACTTTGCTGTAACACGGCCGATCGAGGTCATCCACAATTTCGTGAACTGCGATCAATATCAGCCGATTCGCAACGAGGAAGAGCGGTCTCGACTGCGCCAGCCACTGGCGGCTGCGGATGAGTTTCTGCTGATGCACCTTTCTAATTTTCGGCCCGTCAAGCGCATCGCCGACGTCATTCAGACCTTTGCCCGCATTGCCCGACAGATTCCCGCGCGGCTGGCGCTAATCGGCGACGGCCCGGACCGCTCCACCGCCGAGTGGCTCGCCCACTCCCTGAATATCCATGACCGCATTCACTTCCTCGGCAAGCAGGATCGCGTCCATGACCTGCTCCCGCTGGCTGACCTGCTGCTCATGCCCAGCGAAAACGAATCCTTTGGCCTGGCCGCACTGGAAGCGATGGCTTGCCAGACACCAGCTATCGCCACGCGCGTCGGCGGCGTGCCGGAACTGATCACCGACGGCCACGACGGCCTGCTCTTTGCCATCGGTGATGTGGACGCAATGGCCGACTCCGCCATCGCACTCTTGCGTGATCCGGAACGCCACGCCGCGATGCGATGCGCTGCGAGAAAGACCGCACAGGACCGCTTCTGCTCGACGCGCATCATTCCGCGCTACGTCGATTTCTATCGCTCGCTCATTGGATGACCGCCTGCTGCATCTCCCACTGGAACCGTCAGGCTCACGCGCGTCCCGCGTCCCGGGCGAGACTCGAGATCAAAGCGCGCCATCCTCCCATAAAGCATCTGCAAGCGGTCGCGCACCAGCTTGATACCGATTCCGTTACCGCTGCTCAGCGTCTGCTCCGAGATGCCCACGCCGTCGTCTTCCACCTCAATCACCAGTCCGTCCTCACCTCGGCGGCTGCGCAGCGTAATTGTGCCACCGGCGATGCGCGGCTCCAGTCCATGCTTGATCGAGTTCTCCACCAACGGCTGTAACAAGATGCTTGGTACGCGCATGTCCAGCACAGACGGCTCAATCCGCATTTTCTCTTCAACACG
>JAJZCP010000166.1 GCA_021846065.1 Acidobacteriota bacterium | reverse complement strand
TCTAACAACTATATTTGTAGGCAGCCGGTTGCGAGCGGGGGCATAGGCATAGATGAAGGAGTCGGAAAGAGTTTTGACGTCCATGGATACGGGCACTTCGCGGCGCACCTTCATCAAGACGGCTGTTGGCGCATTGGGAGGCGCGGCGCTGGCGGAAAACGCGCTGGGCGCGATCGCGCTGGCGGACAGCACGCAATCGCAGCGGCCGAATTTCCTGTTTGTGCTGGGCGAAGGCGTCCGCTACGACGAACTGCACGCGACGGGAAATCCGATCATCCGCACGCCAAATCTCGACAGGCTTGTGCATGAGGGGATGACGTTCAAGAATGCATTCGTGGTTACGGCGTTGTGCCTGCCCTCGCGGGCCAGCATACTGACCGGGTTGTACGGCCATGTCACGGGCTGCATCGACAATCGGGACCGTCAGATTCCTCCGCAGTTTCCCATCCTTTCAGACCTGCTGCATCAGGCCGGATATGAGGTGGCCTTCGTCGGCAAGTCGCATGTCGGCGGGGCACTGCACGACCATTACTGGGACTATTTTTTCGGATTCAACGGGCAGACCAACTACTACCATCCGGTCATGTCGGAGGCGGTCGATGGAAAGTTCGGCGAGTCGCGCGAGTACCACGGATACGTGGACGATTTGTTGACCGATCGTGCCGTGGATTGGGTCTCGAAAAAGCGTGAAAAGCCGTTTTGTCTGTTTCTGTGGTTTTATGCGCCTCACGCGCCCTTTTACCGCTCGCGGCAACTGCTGGGCCTTTACAACGGAACGCCGATTCCGGTCCCGAGCACGTTCGACGACGATCTGAAGGGATATCCGGGCAAGCCGCGTGTGGTGGAGCAGGCCAACAACAAAATCGGCACCAGCGAGGTGGGGAGCGACGATCCGCGCTCCCTGGAGGAACTGGTGAAGGACCATTATGCCGGCGTGGTGTCGAACGACATCAACCTGGGACGGGTGACGGCGGCGATAGAAAAGAACGGCCAGTTGGACGACACGGCGATCCTGCTGAGTTCCGACCATGGATTTTTTCTAGGCGAGTGGCGGATGTACGACAAGCGCTTTATGTATGAGCCGTCGATTCGCGTGCCGCTGACGATTCGCTACCCGAAGATGGCGCGCCCTGGAACTTCCACCGAGAAGATGGCGCTGAATTTGGACATCCCCTCGACCATGCTGGAGATGGCGGGAATCGCAGTGCCTGAGGAGATGCAGGGCAAGAGCCTGGTCCCGTTCTTACGGGGCAAAGAGCCTGCGGCATGGCGGCAAGACTGGCTGTACGAATATTACGAATACCCGGAGTACGAGCATGTCGCGCCGCATCGAGGCGTCCGCACCGACCGGTATAAGTTCATCCACTACTATGTGCCGCCGGAGGAGTTCGAGCTGTACGATCTGCAAAGCGATCCGAAGGAATTGCACAACCTCTATGGCGATCCCCAATACGCGGCACTGGCGAAGCAGTTGCGCGCGCGGCTGGATGAGCTGAGAAAAGAGACGGGCGACACCGGAAAGTACGATGTCAACCAGGCGTATATCGACGAGGGGCATAAGTTGATGCGACGGCCTGGATCTCCGGCAGCACGGTGACCTCGACCGCTGCACGGACACGGTCGCGTTTCAACTGTCCGCCCTGCATGTCACGCGAAGGACAATCGGCTTTCGAAAAGCAACTTGTTCGCAGCCTGCTTCAGCCGACCAGCAGGACATCCAGCGTGCGCGGACCGTGTACGCCCTGGATGCGGGTCATCTCGATGTCGGCCGTCGCCGACGGGCCGGAGATGAATGTGATCGGCTCACGTCGATGCGGCTCCAGCAGGTGGAACGCCTCCGGCACGGTTTCAACCACCGAGGAAGCCTGGACCACGCAGAGGTGATAGTCCGGCACCAGGGTCAAGGCGCGGCGTCCGGCAATCTGTTCGACAGGAAACATCAACCCGTGGCACAGGACCAGCGTTCCGGTCAGCGCAATGGCCAGCGCGCAGCCGGTAAGGACGCCATCGCACGCGTCCATTTCCGCATAGGAGAGGGAATCGTCCGATACGAACGAAAATCCCTCTGGCAGCCACGTAGGACCGAGTCCGGCGGGGACCAGCATCCGCTGCTTGCTTCGTTCACGCAGGATGGCTGCGACTGCGGATGCGATCTGCGAAGCGTCAGTATGATGCACGCCGGCCCCGTAATCGTGCAGCCGGTCTTCCAGCAATGTGGCGCAGCTCGAGGGATTGAGCGTTCCGCGCTGGCGGTAGTCGCGTGGAATGGCCTGCCACGACTCGGCTGCGGAAGGAACGCTGGACGTTCCAATCGCGGTCTGTATGCGGGCCAGAATCTCGGCGCGTGCGTTCGCCCGGTCAGTCATGCGGTGCTTCCCTTGTGGCTTGCGGCGAGTCGGAACGTTCTTCAAACCAAGCGCGAAAACTCTGCCGCGGCATAGGGCGAAGGTCGCGGGTGCGCGTCCATCCGCCCAGCATTCCGGGGAGGCGTTCGATCCATCCGCTGCGCCCGACAAAAGGCCGCTGCGCGATTCCGCCCAGCCGCTGGGCGAATTGCAGCCGTTTCACGCTGAGGAATATCCATTGCATGACCCGCATGGCGAGAGCTTCCAGCCCGAAGGCGCGAAGCATAATTGGCTGGTCCTGCACGACGCGTCCGCGCAGATGAATGAGTACCTCCGGGATATTGATTTTGACCGGACAGACCTCATAGCAGGCACCGCAAAGCGAGGAGGCATACGGCAGCGACTGGCCCTGCTGCATGAGCGCCAGTTGCGGCGTAAGGATTGCGCCAATAGGGCCTGCATAGACGGAACCGTAGGCGTGGCCGCCGGTCTGCCGGTACACCGGGCATGCATTCTGGCAGGCGCCGCAACGGATGCAGTGCAGCGTCTCGCGCGCTTCCGGGTCGCGTAGAACGTCCGTGCGGCGGTTGTCGAGCAGCACGACGTGGAATTCCTGCGGCCCATCTCCGGGACGGACGCCGGTCCACAGGGAGTTATAAGGATTCATCCGCTCGCCGGTCGCGGAGCGCGGCAGCAATTGCAGCAGCGCTTCTAAATCGCGGAAGCGCGGAATGACCTTATCGATTCCGGCAATGGCGATGAGGGTCCGCGGCAGCGTAAGGCACATGCGGCCGTTGCCTTCGGACTCCACAATGCAGACGCCGCCGGTCTCCGCGATCAGAAAATTTGCGCCACTGATGGCCACCGGCGTCTGTAAGAATTGCTGGCGCAGATAAACGCGGGCTGCTTCCGCCAGGTCTTCCGGCCGGTCGCCGAGTTGCGGCAGGTCCATGGTGCGGGCAAAGAGTTCGCGCACCTGATGGCGGTTCTTATGCAGCGCGGGGGCGACAATATGCGACGGCTTGTCGCGCGACTGCTGCACGATCAACTCCGCCAGATCGGTTTCGAGCGGCTGGATGCCGGACGCTTCCAGCGCGTCGTTGAGCCGGACCTCCTCGGTCGTCATGCTCTTGATTTTGATGACCCGGCGCGTCCCGTTCCCGATTGCGTTCTGCGCCAACTGGACGACGATGCCATTGGCTTCCGCTGCATCGCGCGCCCAGTGGACCTGGCCTCCGGCGGCCGTGCAATGTTGTTCGAATTGGTCCAGATATCCGGCGAGATATCGCATGGTGTGCTCGCGAATGCGCTGGCCCGCATCCCGCAGCAATTGCCAGTCTGGCATTTCGCCGACCACTCGAGATCGCTTGTGCTGAATTACATCCGTGGCATGGCGGACATTGCCGCGCAGTTGCGCGTCCTGCAGCAAGGGAAAGGCCGCGGTGGGAAAATCCTGGGCTGTAGTGGGATCGACGGAACTCATCCCAGCCGCCCTTTCGCGGGCGTTTTGGCAGGCAATGCGGAGCGGCCATCGCTGGCGAGAATCTGCGCGATATGTTCGGTGCGGACTGCCGTGCGCTGGCGGTGCATTGCGCCGGCAAGATGCATCAAGCAGGAGTTGTCGCAGGCAGTGCAGACCGCGGCGCCGGTTTTCTGGATGCACTGCAATTTTTCTTCGAGCATGGCCCCGGAGACGTCCGCATTTTTGATTGCAAACGTTCCGCCGAAGCCGCAGCATTGCTCCAGACCTGGGAGCTGGACCAGTTCGATGCCGCGGACTTGACCCAGCAGTTGCAGCGGAATGTCCCCAACGTGCAGGCTGCGCAGGGAATGGCAACTGGCGTGGTAGGTCACGCGATGCGGGTAGACGGCCCCGACGTCGGTGATTCCCAGTCGATTCACCAGCAGCTCGGTAAATTCGTATACCCTCGGGAGCAGCGCGGCGACGTCGGCCTGCAGCGCAGGGTCGCCGGATGCGACAGCAATTTTTTCATAGTGCTCGCGCATCATCGCGACGCAGGAGGAGGACGGCACGCAGACAAAACGGCTTTTCACG
>JAJZCP010000165.1 GCA_021846065.1 Acidobacteriota bacterium | reverse complement strand
CCTCCGTTGGGCGCACGCCGCGGAAGAAAACCCTTGGAATCCATCAGTTGGCGCATGGCGTGCGTCGAGTTCGTAAGGGAACCGAGCATCGCCGCCAGGGGTACGCACGATCAGATCGAAGTGCTGCGCCGGGGCAGAGGCGATATCGAGCCAGACAAAAGCCCAGTGTCCATTTCCGGACACCCTGGTTCGGCGCACGGAAATTCCGGGTACGCTGGTGCTGACACGCGCCTCGGCGAGGTTTTTTCCGTGCAGCAACAGCATGGGATTCGGCAGACCGCTCCACCAGTTGGGCGGATCGGTCTGTTGCACTGTGGGTTTGCCGGGCGCGGCGGCGTGGCGGGCGTGTTTTTTTGCATGGGTGCGCGCCGACAGGGGAAAATTGACACAGAACAGCAGCGTCAGCGCTGCGCATAACCACATTGGCTGCAGGCGCTTACGGCGAAGACGGGGTTCACATAGCATCCAGGAAGTCCAGCCGTGCAGGGATAGGTCGTTGCCTCGTTCCGTTGACCGCATTGGCGAGCCACACCAGTTTACTCGCTGACGCAGCCGTTGAAGGGGATTTTCGATTTCACGCCGGAAGTCGATCGGTCTTGTGTTGCGCAACAGTGTCTGGCTGGGCGAAGGCCTCCTTCAGAGCGCTGCATAAATGGCGGATGCGCAGCCAATCGAGTTTTTCGTTTTGAGGACCGGCTGCGCTGGAAGTCTGCGTCAGATAAAACACATCGATCGCCATCTCGCCTTCGGTATCGATCAATGCGACGGAGATGTCGCATTGCTGCTGCGCCATGACCAGACTGATGCGGCGCAAAAGTCCCGGCGTATCCTGCGCGATGACCTGAAGAATGGTGCTGTGGGTCGACGAATCGTTGTCCACGGAAAGCTTGGTTTCCACCTGCGTTTTATTGTTCTGCGCGCGCGAGGAGTGGGCGCGCGCCGCCAGCATCTTTTCCACCTTGGCGACGCCGCTGGCCACTTGCGCCAGGCTTTGCTGAAATCGCTCCGCCTCGCCGGGATTGAGCGCCAGCGTCGCATACCGGTCCAGGAAGCGAAACGTGTCGATGACAGTTCCGGCGGCGTTCGAGAAAGCGTCCGCCTTGATGATGTCCATGCCCCAGGCCGTCAATGCGCCGGACAGATCCGCAAAAAGAAAGGGCCGGTCGCGGGTGACCACCGTGCATTCCCACCACGCGCCGGCATAGGCCAGCAGGATGTTCGCGGCAGACGTATCCAGGCCAAGCGCAAGCTTCCAGTGCGAGGCAATCTCCTGCGCGGTGCGCGTGGTTAGATACCGTTGCGGCAGTCCAGCGAGAAAGCGGTGGATCTGCGGTGAATCTTGTGGGGCCAGCGCAACCACGCGCTGAATGGCGGCCGTATCGGCATCCGCGGCGATGCGGTCTTCATCCACATTGCGATCCAGATAGTTGGAAGTGGCCATGTACAAGCGCCACAGGTCCTCCGCCTTCCAGGGCGTCAACGCTTCCGGATTGACCGAATGAATGTCGGCGTAGGTGAGCAAGGTCAGCAGGCGCAGGTTCTCCGGAGTGCCGACCGTTTCCGCAAAGGCGCGGACATTTTCCGCGTCAAAGATGTCTTTCCGCATGGCCAGCGACATTTCGAGGTGCTGGCGGACCAGCCGCAGAACAGTTTCCTTCTGGGGAACGGTCAGCTTCCATCGCTCGGCCACGATTTCGGCGATCCGCACGCTTTTTTCCGTGTGGTTGCCCTCGCTGTGCGCTTTCCCTGTGTCGTGCAGCAGCGCGGCCAGATAGAGAAGCTCAGGCGCATCGACCTGGCGCAGAATCTCGCCGAAGCGGCCCTCCCACTCGGAAGCAGGCTGCTCCAGTGCGTGCAAATGCTCAAGGATCAAAAAGGTGTGTTCGTCCACGGTGTAGCGATGGTAGGCATCGCGCACCACCAGTGCGTCCACTCCATGAAATTCCGGCAGGACCAACTCCAGAATTCCCATGGCATGCATGGCGCGCAAGGCCTGGGCAGCCTGCGGTGCCAGCAGAATTCGCTGCAATCTGTCCCATAGGTTCGCTCCCTCCGGCAAGCGCTCGGCCAGCATGGCCAGCGAGTCCGCCAAATGTCCTTCCGCTTCGCGGGTCAGTTGCAGTCGCTGCTCGGCCAGCATTTGAAACAGCGTCAGCACGCGGTCCGGATCGGAATACTCGGCTGTGGACTTCAGCGAGATGCATCCATCGGCCACAGGGCAGCCTTCCAGCACGGTGCGGCTGCGCCATTGCCGAACCTGGTCCAGAAAGCTGGCGCGTCCGCTGGGAACATTGTCGATCATCTGGCGGGTGAGCCAGTCGATGGAGCGGGCGTGGCGAAAATACTGCCGCATCCACTGCGCGGTATTGGCGGGCCGCTTTCCGGGCAATCCAAGGTTCCGGGCGGCAGCTTCGTCCTGCGCCTGCCAGTACAGCATGTTGTCGTCCCGCTGGCTTCTATAATGGAGAAAACCGCGGACAGTCAGCAGGAACTGATGGGCCAGCGCCGAATCGTCCCGGCGTTCCAGCAAAAGCTCATTCTCATACCGGGTAGGCGCGGCGGCGAACCCGGCGGCCAGTCCAGATGCCGCCATGGGAAGCAGTTGGGTCAGCCAGCCGCAGGTATGAAAGTCCCGCAGGCCGCCCGGACCCTCCTTCACGTTCGGTTCCAGATGGAAGAGCGTGCGCTGGAACTTGGCGCGCCGCGTCTCCGCCAATCGCGCGATCGCGGCCAGCAGCGGCTGACGTCGCCGCTCAATCAAAGCCGGAACCCGCTCGAGATCGAGGTCCTCAAACAGGGCGAAGTCGCCCGCCACATAGCGGCGGTCCAGCAGAGACAGCGTGAACTCAGGATTTTCTCCACTCAGCCGCTCGCACTCTTCCACGGTACGCGTGGTGGCGCTGACCCTCATGCCGATGTCCCACATGTCCTGGCAGAGGCGGCGGACCACGACCCGATGGCTGCCTTCGATCTGGCCGTCGGCACAGATGAACAGCAGATCGATGTCGGAGTAAGGAAAGAGCTGGCGGCGACCATAGCCGCCGACAGCGGCAAGCGTCAAACCCTGCGGGCCGTATTCCTCGCTGGCGATGTGTTCCAGCCACAGGCGCTCGATCAGGTGGTCCACCAGCGCGGCGCGGCGCTGCACCAGCACTGCGCCATCATGCGATTCCGCGAATTTGTCGCGCAGTTGTTCCGAAGTACGCTGATATTCGACGCGCAGAGTTGCGGCGGAAGATGGGGTCGGCATCGGGTTTGGACCTCCTTCCGATTTTTTATAGCGGAAAGCCGTCATCCAACGTAGCGAAGGACCTCCGCATCGGTTTTTCTCCGCAATACATGAGGTCCTTCGCTTCGCTCAGGATGACGAACTGCCCCTGACGGCGAAACTGCTTTACAGTGCTGTTTCTCCGCGCTCGTCGTTGCGGATGCGGATGGCTTCGTCGACGCGGGTGATGAACACTTTTCCATCGCCGATCCTGCCAGTGCGGGCGGCGGCAATGATGGCCTGTACGGTGCGCTCCAGCATGGCGTCGGCAACAACCATCTCCAGCTTGATCTTCGGCAGAACGTCGACGGCATATTCGCGGCCGCGATAGAACTCGGTGTGGCCTTTTTGCCGTCCGTGGCCTCGCGCTTCCAGAATCGTCATGCCTTCCACGCCGATTTCAATCAGCGCTTCCTTGACTGCATCCAGCTTCGATGGCTGAATGATCGCTTCAATCTTCTGCATATTTGCTTCCCTCGCGTTCGTTGAAAAGAGCGCAAAATCCGTGTGCCGCTGTCCGAACTTGTGATCGGGAATTGCTCCCATCCTACAGAGTTCACATCGACAGCATTTTCACTGTCGATGTAGAGCAAAGCTCGTCATTCTGAACGAAGCGAAGAATCCGGGCATTGGCTTTTTTCAGAAATACAGAGATCCTTCGCTATGCTCAGGATGACGAACTTCACTGTACAGCAGCTGCCAACATTTTCCAGCCCCTCTACTACGAGGGCGCGATCTCCCAGTCGTAACCTTCCTCCCCGTGCAGGCTGACGTCCAGTCCGGCAGTCTCTTCGGATGGATCGACTCGCAAGCCGATGAGAGCGTCCACGATCTTCAGCAGTATCAGGGTGCCGACGATCGAAATAGTCCAGGCGATGGCCACTCCGCCCAGTTGATGCAGCATTTGCCGCCAGTTGCCTTCAATCCAGCCGACGGGCAGAGCGTGTCCCTGCGCATCTTTGAAGATCGGATTGATGGTGCTGGAGGCAAATACTCCGGTCAACAGGGCGCCCAGTGTTCCACCCGCGCCGTGGACGCCGAAAGCGTCGAGCGAATCGTCGTAACCGAAGTGGTGCTTCACCTTGACGACCATAAAATAACAGGCCAGCCCGGCAGCGAAGCCGATCGCGAGCGCCGA
>JAJZCP010000164.1 GCA_021846065.1 Acidobacteriota bacterium | reverse complement strand
CTTCATCAAAGAGTGCAATCTGCGCATCTCGCCTTCGCGATTTCGCAAAGAACTGCTGCGCGACCAGAACGACATTCTCGGTCGATACGATGCGCGTTTTGAAGGCCCCGATGCCGAAGAAGCTGGCGATGTCCCCGGCTACGATCCTTCAGACACCGGCATCACCGGTGCCTTTGTCGCCGCATTTCAGGACTACCTTCACAACGACCTGAAGTACACCAGTAAGGAAACCTACGCACTGCAAGGCCCGGGCCTCATTCAGAACTGGGACTGGAAACATCGCGCCGTCGGCATGAACTTCGGCTACATGCGGGAGCAGCCGCGGCCTTATGTCGCGGGCGATCTCGGCGACACCATGCGCAAGAATCCGCATCTCCACGTCTTCTCCGCCAACGGCCTCTTTGATCTTGCCACACCCTTTCGCGCCACCGAGTGGGAGCTGGCGCACATGGGCATCAGCCAGCAGCAAAGCAGGAATATCACCTTCGGCTATTATCCTGCTGGCCACATGGTTTATCTGAACGTTGCCGCGCTCCAGAGCTTCCGTCACGATCTCGACGGATTCTACGCCACTGCGAAGTAAACGCGCCGCTTGCGGAGCATCGTCGGACGCATGATTTCGCCATGCGTCCGACACACGCTCATCACGGACGCAGTTCGCGCAACAGGATGTTGGCTTTGCCGGCCAGCATCGCGGCTCCATCGGTGTCTCCGCTGGCCAGCGCCTGACGCGCTTCTTTCAGAAACTCACGAATCTGCGCCACCGTATGCTGCTGCTGTCGTGTCAACTCACGATGAATCTGGTTCAGAGCGTTTTCCGTTGCAGCAATCAATGCATTGATTCTGTCGGGCACAATTGCGTTCTCGTCCCCGGTGGAAAGCTGCCCCATCGCGCTCACCTCCGGTTGCAGATTCGCAGTTTCCTGCTGCGTTGCATCGGCAGTGTGCGGCATGGCTCGCGCTCGGTGGCGCATTGCCGGTCGCGGAGGCTCGCTGTCAGCAAGCATCACCTTGGGTGGATTGGTGCTATCCATCACGTCGCGCGCCGGCATGCTGAACTCAGCGGGCAGAACCGCGCTCGCTGGGCGCTGCTGCTCGATCTCCGGCGTCAGAAAACCATTCTTCAGCGGCTGCCGCGGCTGCCGACAGCCAACAGCCAGCGCCACCAGAAGCAGGCTTCCGTTTCGCAGTGAAATTCGCATCTTTATGCCTTCTATACTTCGGCAGTCTCTTCTACTGGCGTTGACTGCCGTCCCCGATCTGCGAAGGAGAGCGGAATCCGCATCTCAAACTCCGTTCCGCGACCCACTTCCGATTGTACGTGGACTTCGCCCTGATGGAATTGCAGAATGCGGTAAGTCATCGCCAGCCCGATTCCACTGCCATCCTTCTTCGTCGTGAAGTAGAGGTCGAAGACTTTCTCCAGCATCTGTGGTGGAATACCTGCGCCCTCGTCGCGCACTCGGATCACGGCTTTCTTCTCGCTTTCGCTCACTTCCAGCGTCAGTTTCCCGCCGCCCGGCATCGCCTGCGCGCCGTTCAGCGTCACGTTCAGCAGAGCCTGCTTGATCAGGTCGCCGTCCACCTTCACCATCACCGCGCGCTCCGGAGCCACCCACTCCACTTGCACGCCACTCTGCGCACACTGCGACCCGGTCAACAGCACCACATCGTCCACCAGGCGGCGCAGGTCCTGCTCCGCCAGATGAATCTCCACGGGTCTGGAAAAATCCGCCAGCGTCTGCACCACGCGGTCCAGCCGCTGAATCTCCGTCTGGATCACGTTCAGGTGACGCAACGCTCCGTCCTGTCCGCTTCCCATGCGATTTCTCAGCAGCTCCAGATGCACCACGATGGCATTGATCGGATTCTTCACCTCGTGGCCAACGCCCGCTGTCAGGCGGCCAATCGCCGACAGCCGCCGCGATATCTCCAGTTCGCTTTCAATCGCCTCCACGGATTCAGGATCGTGCAGCTTCAGAAGCGCCCCCAATCCCCGGCCAGATGACTCGCCGGATGGATCGTTCTGAATAAACTCCAGGGAAACTGCATAGCGCCGTCCATTCCGTCCCGTCACTTCCTCGCGCGTCAGTCGCTGACCACTCTTCCACGCCGTGCGAATCGTCATGTCCAGCGCTTCGTCCGTCGCAAAAATCTCTTCCGCACTTTGCCCCAGCAACTCCCCCTGCGAACGCTCCAGCATCTTCGCCGCCGTCTCCGTGGCCAGCACCACGTGACCATCTGCGGCAAAGAGCATCAGCCCATCCTGCAAATTGCCAAGCACATGGTCCACATTCTCCTTCAGCGTCGTGTAGATGTCCTCCACCGTGCGCATCCGCTGCCCAATCTGTTCAATCTTGCTGCTTACGCGCGCCACCGCGTCGTCGTTTCGCTCCGCTGGTTTGCCTCCAGCCACTCCCGTCAACCCGCCGCGTTCCTGTTTCGTCCAGTAATCCAGCCGCTCGCTCAGTTTCTCCATCGGTCTCAGCGCCAGATTGCTCAACACCAGCGCAGCCAGCAGCGCCGTCACCAGCGAAAGACCCATCAGCGAGATCGCCGCGCGAATCCACGGCGCATACTGCGCCCGCAGCAAGCTTGTCCGCACGCCCACATGCACGGAGACAAAAGGCTGCCCGTTGCGGTCGATCGGCAGCACCAGCTCGTACACCTGCGGCGGCCCCAGCGAAACGCGCAGCAGCGTCCATGCTCCGCCGTGCAGCAGCCTCTCAAAGGAGGGACGCGTTGGCAGCGGCATATCCTCCGGCGTCGCTCCCGTCGTCAGCAGAATATGATCCGCACTGTCGCCGATATTGATGTCATACACGGTCGGCGAATAGCGATTCACCGCGCTCAGCATCGCCAGCAACGCCTCATTGCTACGCACCGCTTCAGCCGCCAGTGTGCGCAGTCCATTCAGATCGTCAGGATGCACCACGCGGTCCTTCAATCCCGTTTCCAGCGCCAGTTGCAGCGCGTAGCGCACCTCGCGCGCCACCAGCAGATTCGACTCGTACGACTGATGGATCGTCGCCTCCAGCAACTGGTCCAGATACACCAGAGAAAGCGCAGACGCCACGGCCACCACCAGCGCACTGATGGCAATCACCAGCTTGGTCTTCAACCGCATGCGTTACCGCTCCTTTTCATCGTCCTGCCGTCCATACGCCTTCAACTTGTTGTGCAGCGTCTTCAGGCTCACCGCCAACATCTGCGCCGCGCGCGTCTTGTTTCCGCCCGCTGCATCCAGCGTCTTCAGAATCAGCTTCCGTTCCGCCTCCGCCACCGTTGTACCCACGCTCAGTTGCACGGCCTCAACGCTTGCCGTCGTCTCATTCACCGCAGCGCTTGTCGTTGTCTCCGGCTTCAACATCTCCGGCGGCAGGTGCGGCAGGTCGATCAAGCCACCCTCCGGAGCCAGAATCACCGCGCGCTCCATCATATTGCGCAGCTCGCGCGCATTGCCCGGCCACGCGTACCCCTGCATCAACTGCTCCGTCCGCT
This sequence comes from Acidobacteriota bacterium, assembly GCA_021846065.1. Next base: position 939 of record JAJZCP010000164.1, on the reverse strand, counting down.
CCGTCATCCCCGCCACACGGCGATGATGTCGCGCATTCATCTCTGCCAACATCACCGCCACCATCAGCGGAATGTCGTCCTTGCGCTCCCGCAGCGGTGGAATCTGCACATGAAACACATTCAACCGATACAGCAGATCCGCGCGCAACTGACCCGCGGCCACAGCATCCTCCGGGTTGCGATTCGTCGCCGCCAGCACACGCACATCCACGGCAATCTCCGCGCTCCCGCCCAGCCGCCGCAACTTCCGCTCTTCCAGCACGCGCAGCAGCTTGGCCTGCGTACCAATCGGCATCTCGCCCAGTTCATCCAGCAGCAGCGTTCCACCCTCGGCCAGTTCAAAGCATCCTGCTCGCCGCTCCACGGCTCCGGTAAACGCTCCTTTTTCGTGGCCAAAAATCTCGCTTTCCATCAACGTTTCCGGAATCGCCGCGCAGTTGACCGCTACAAACGGCTTCCGCTTCCGGTCGCTCAACTCGTGCAGCGTCCGCGCCACCAGCTCCTTGCCCGTCCCGCTTTCGCCTGTAATCAGCACGGAGACGTTTGTCGCAGCAATCCGCTCAATCAATCCGAAGATCTCGCGCATTCGCTCCGACTGGCCCACCAGTGAACCCAGTGCACTCTCCTGACGCAACTGCTGCCGCGCCACTTCCCGCTCCACTGAAGTCTCTCGCTGCCGCACCGCGTTCGACAGAATCGTCTTCAACCGCGCAGCATCCACCGGCTTCGGAAGGAAGTCATACGCGCCCAGCTTCATCGCGTCCACGGCCAGCTCCACCGAACCCTGCGCCGTCAACACAATCACCGCAAGCGATATCTCCGCGTCCGCCAGCTTCATCAGCAGGTCCATGCCGTCCATCCGCGGCATCTTCAGGTCCGTAATCACAATCTCAGGACTCCAGGCAAGCACCTTTTCGTAGCCCTCTTTGCCGCTCATGG
>JAJZCP010000163.1 GCA_021846065.1 Acidobacteriota bacterium | reverse complement strand
CCGGCGTGCTCGGTATCGCCCATACGGGCGTTGGGTTGTTCGTGCATTTCCGCGGCCGTCCGTGGATGTATTTCGTCTACGGGAAGAGTAAAGTCTATCACCTCATTCCCCTGCGTCACGACCTGTTCGGCTTCGCGAATGAAACGGGGCTGGCGGGGACCCTTGTTCTTCTGGCGCTCTTCGCGACATCGAACGACTGCTCTCTGCGAAAGCTGCGACCCTATGCGTGGAAGCAACTGCAGCGCTGGAATTATCTGCTGTTTGCACTGGTGGTTCTGCATACCTTTGCCTATCAGACGATCGAGAAGCAGCGCGTCCCATTCGTTGTGCTCGTGGTCCTCTGCATCGTCGTGACTGTCGCGCTGCAGGCTTGCGGGTTCGGCATGCAGCGCTTGCAGACAGCAGGAAGACGCGCGCGCAAAGGTGTAGAAAAGATATATGAGCCATGAAGGGATTCGTTTTGTCTCCGAAGAGACCGCCCGTAACGCCAATGCGATGGACCGCGAGCTTCCGCGCGACGCGATTGCGCCCGAGCGGGTGCGCGTCAATAAGACCGAAGGTACCGGCGTGGAAATCGCCTGGAAAGACGGTCACGCCAGCCACTGGACGTTTGCATGGCTGCGCGATGCGTGTCCGTGCGCCACATGTATTGAGGAGCGCGAAGCGAGCGGTCGCGGACCGGGCCAGCCCAAGCCTCAACCACCGACTGCGCTGCCTATGTTTAAAGCACCGGTGCGTCCCAAAGAAGTGCGCCCTGTGGGACGTTACGCCATCAGCTTCGACTGGAACGACGGCCACACCAGCGGCATTTATTCCTGGCATTATCTGCGTTCGATGTGCCAGTGCGAGGCGTGCAAGGCAGAAGCCGCTACGCCAGCCGCAACATCGTAACCGCTTCCTCGACGCTGCCCGCGCGCCGCGCAAATTCGCGGTTCTGCTGCTTGAGAAACCCCTCCCGCACGCCATGGTCGAGCATGGCGAAAAGATGTTTCCAGTATTCTGCAATATCCAAAAGAACGATCGGCTTTTCGTGCAGGCCGAGCTGCGCCCAGCCCAGCACCTCGCAAAGCTCGTCCAGAGTGCCGTAGCCGCCCGGCAGCGCAACGAACGCATCCGCCATCTCCGCCATCTTGTGCTTGCGTTCATGCATGTTCGCCACGACGTGCAGCTCGGTCAGTCCGCGATGCGCAATCTCGCGATCGACCAGTTGTTGCGGAATGACGCCCGTCACCTGGCCGCCGGCGGCAAGCGCTGCATCGGCCATCGCGCCCATCAGTCCGACATGCGCGCCGCCATACACCAGGCGGACGCCTGCGACTGCAAGCGTCCGGCCCAATTCCTGCGCGGCCGCGCGATACTCCGTACGGGCGCCGGCGGCGGAACCGCAATAGACGCACACGGTTTGAATGGTTGACATGTTCCAGCAGGATAGCGCGAAAGTGGAATGGCCCATCGCGATACACTGAAGGGTCAGCCGTGCGCGGAGTTATCTGCAAAGCGGGGCGCAAACCGCAGGAGTCTTCCCTTTCGTGTCACGATTGCTTGAAAATATGAATCCGCAGCAGCGCGCGGCGATCGAAAATGTCGACGGCCCGCTGCTGATATTGGCTGGCGCAGGCTCAGGAAAGACGCGTGTCATCACCCACCGCATCGCCTATCTGGTGGAGGAGCGCGGCGTCCCGGCAGATGCCATCCTCGCCGTCACTTTTACCAACAAAGCCGCCAAGGAAATGGCCGAGCGCGTCGAGCGCCTGATGGACTATCGCAGCCTGGCGCGGCCCGTGCTGGCGACGTTCCACTCCTTCTGCGTGCGTGTACTGCGCCGCGACATCGAAGCGCTGCGTGTCCCTGGATCGGCGGGACAGGGCGGCCGCGGACGCACCAAAGACTTCGCCATCTACGACGAGACGGAGCAGCAGGCTGTCATCAAGCAGACCATGCGCAGGCTCGGTCTGGATGACAAGCAGTTGACGCCGCGCGTCGTGCTGTCGCGCATCTCCTGGGCCAAGAACCACATGCTGGCGCCGCAGGAGATTTACCTGCAGTCGCCCGACCCAAAGACCGAGCGCATCGCGCACCTTTACGACCTTTACACAAAGGAACTGGAGCGGGCGAATGCGCTCGATTTCGACGACCTGCTGCTCGAAGCGGTCCGTCTGCTGCGCGCCGTTCCCGAAGTGCGCCATTATTACAATCGCCGCTTTCGTTACATTCTGATCGACGAATACCAGGACACCAACCGCCCCCAATATGAGCTGATGAAGATGCTCGCCGGAGAAGAAAAAAATATCTGCGTCGTGGGCGATGAAGACCAGAGCATCTACTCCTGGCGCGGCGCGGACATCCGCAACATTCTGGAATTTGAAAAAGATTTTCCCAACGCCAAGATCATCCGGCTGGAGCAGAACTATCGCTCCACGCAGGTCATTCTGGAAGCTGCCGGCGCGGTGGTTGCAAACAATATCCAGCGCAAGGGCAAGACGCTGTGGACCTCCCGCGATGGCGGCGCGCAGATTGGCTACTATGAAGCGCTGGACGGCGAAGGCGAAGCGCTGTTCGTCGCCGACCACATCCAGAAATATATTCGCCAGACCGGCAATGAAGCCGAGCCGCCGCGCATCGCCGTGCTGTACCGCACCAACTCGCAGTCCCGGCTGGTGGAAGAAGCGCTGCGCCGCTATGGCATTCAATACACCATGGTCGGCGGATTTTCCTTCTACGACCGCGCGGAAATCAAGGACATGCTCAGCTACCTCAAGCTGGTGGCCAATCCGAACGACTCGATCGCTCTGCAGCGCTCGATCAATACCCCTGCGCGCGGCATCGGCAGGACGACGCTGGAAACCATTGAGCGATTGGCGCTTGAAACTGGCATCAGCACCTGGGCTGCGTTGCAGGAAACGATCCAGCAGCGCCTAGTTTCCGCGCGCGCAATCACGTCGCTGCAGGAGTTCCGCCGCATCGTTGAAGACGCTCGCGCCATGCTGGCCCCCGGATTTGCGGATAAATTGAGCGCGGACGTCTCCTTTGCAGAAGAAAGCGTTGGCGCAACCGTCGAGCTCGCGGCCGGCGATTCCGCGGATACCAGCTTCGACTTTGGCGCGACAGAGACGGAAATCGCCGCTGCCTCAGAAGACGAATTTATTGTTGACGATCAAAGCACCAACGATCGGGGTAGCGACGATCTGGCCGCTGCCTTCGATCCGGCAGAGTTTTCCCCTTTCGCCGCCAAGTCCTCGACGACATCGTCGGCCACGGGCCTGACTCCGCTGGCAAAGAAAAATTCTCCAGACCCTGAGCGGCTGAGCGACGAAAATGCATTCCGCAGGCCAGACGACGCGGCAACTCTGCCGGAGGTCATCAAGTTTCTGATCGACCGTAGCGGATACATCCGCGCGCTGGAAGAAGAGGCCACGCCGGAGTCGCAGTCGCGCATCGAGAACCTGCGCGAATTGGTCAATGCCGCTCAGGACGCGCACGAACGCGGCGAGACGCTGGCGGAGTTTCTCGACCACGCGGCCCTGGTCAGCGACACCGACAAGTACGATCCGGAATCGCGCGTGACGTTGATGACCTTGCACGCCGCCAAGGGCCTGGAGTTTCCGTTGGTGTTCCTTGCCGGCATGGAAGAAGGCCTGTTTCCCCATTCGCGCACCATCAACGACGGCGCAGGCCTGGAAGAGGAACGCCGCCTTTGCTATGTCGGCATCACGCGCGCCATGGACGCGCTGCTGGTTACACGCGCACGCTTTCGCCGCCGCTACGGAAATGACACGCCGGAACATTCGACGCCTTCGCGCTTTCTTGCCGAAATCCCGCCGCACCTGATCAATGACTTGAGCGCACCCGTTCCGGCGAACACCTGGGGCGGCTACGCGGCGCAGTCCACGCGCGCCAACAGCCAACGGACCTCCTCCGGCGTCCAGCCGCACTGGAACTATGAGGATGAAGACCAAAGTACATCTGTGGCCTCCGGTACGGGACCGCAAGCACCTCGCAACCGCGCCGGTGCTGGCTCGATCGACAACATCGCGCAGTTCTTCAGCGCCCGCGGGCAGAAATTTCCTCGCCCGAAACTGCCGGTTCCCGAGCCCAGCGGCAGGACGGGTTTTCGCAGCGGCCAGCGCGTGCGCCATCCGAAATATGGGGAAGGTGTGGTGTTCAAGCGGGAAGGCGAAGGGGAAGATGCGAAGATTACGGTACAATTTCCTCGGTTCGGCGTAAAAAAGCTGGTAGAGAAATTCGCCCAACTCGAGCAAGTCTGAAATCGCTTCAAAGCAGCACAACCGAAAGTTCAAGAGAGAGAATCGTTAAAACAAATCCATGGCAAATACAAAAGCAATCACCGACACGGCAGAGCGTAAAACAATCAAGCGGGCAGCGCGCAAAAAGGCAGCCCCCAAGGCCAAGCGCACCACTCCGCGTGGCGCGAACAAGCAGAAGG